>DASRES010000004.1 GCA_035651955.1 Acidimicrobiia bacterium | reverse complement strand
CAGGTTGTCGAACGTGTGCGAGATCGTCGCGGTCAGCACGAGGGTGCCGGAGACGAACGCGACCCCGAGCATGACCGCGACGCCGGTCAGCAGGAACCGGACCTTGCGCGCGAGGACGTTCTTGATCGTCAGCTTCCACATGGCGCGCTACTCCCCGAGGCCCTTCATCCGGTCGAGGATCGCTTCCGGTGTCGGGTCGGCCATCTCGTCGACGATGCGACCGTCCGCGAGGAACACCGCGCGGCTCGCGTAGCTCGCCGCGCCCGGGTCGTGCGTCACCATCACGATCGTCTGGCCGAGCTCGCGCACGGCGCTGCGCATGAAGCTCAGGATCTCCGCGCCGCTGCGCGAGTCGAGGTTCCCGGTCGGCTCGTCGGCGAAGATCACGTGCGGCCGGCTGACGAGCGCGCGCGCGACCGCGACCCGCTGCTGCTGACCACCGGACAGCTCGTGCGGACGGTGCGACAGGCGGTCGCGCAACCCGACGGTGTCGATCACGGTGTCGAGCCACGCCTGGTCGGGCTTCCGCCCGGCGAGCGACATCGGCAACGTGATGTTCTCGATCGCGCTCAGCGTCGGGATCAGGTTGTACGCCTGGAAGACGAAGCCGATGCGGTCGCGGCGTACGAGCGTGAGCTGCTTCTCCGACAGCGAGCTGATGTCGATGTCGCCGAGGAACACCTGGCCGGACGTCAAGCGGTCGAGACCGGCGAGGCAGTGCAGCAGCGTGGACTTGCCCGAGCCGGACGGGCCCATGATCGCCGTGAACGCGCCGCTCTCGAACGACACCGTGATGCCGTCGAGCGCGCGCACCGCGGCCTCGCCGGCGCCGTAGATCTTGCGGGCGTCGACCGAGCGGGACGCGACGCCGGTCGTCGTCGAGGGCTGCGTTGTCGAGGTCACATCGCCTCCAGGCGGGGGTCGGCGGAGACAGGAATGCGAGCGGCCGCGGGGGACGGCCGGCGCGGACGACGATACGTGCTCGCGCTGGTCCCGTCGTCGCCGAAAATCGTGATCGTGCGTCGTCCTGGCGACGACGGCGCGTCCTACCGGGGGAGGACGCGCGTGACGCCGGTCAATCCGGGCTCACCATCTCCTGCTCGTGATCGCGCTCGCTGCGTGGCGAGGCGTCCGCCGTCCGGGCGTTCGCCGACCCGTCCGGGCGGTCGGCCGGCGCGGCGCGACGGCCGGCGACGACGAACCAGGTGATGCCGACGAGGCAGATCGCGATGCTGACCCACGCGTTCAGCCGCAGCCCCGCGATGTGGTGCGCGGGATCGATCCGCATGTTCTCGAACCAGAAGCGGCCGAACGTGTACAGCGCGACGTAGAGCGCGAACAGCTGGCTCTTGCGGAGCCGGTAGCGGCGCTCGACCCACAGCAGGATGCCGAAGATCGCGAGGCACCACAGCGACTCGTACAGGAACGTCGGCTGGAACGTCGAGTACTGCGTGTAGCCGGCCGGCCGCTTCGCGGGTGAGATCTCGAGGCCCCACGGCAGAGTCGTCGGCTTGCCGAAGAGCTCCTGGTTGAACCAGTTGCCCCACCGCCCGATCGCCTGCGCGAGGACGAGGCCGGGCGCCATCGCGTCCATGATCCCGAGCGTGTCGAGGTGCCGGTGCCGGGTGAGGACGATCACCGCGAGCATCCCGCCGCCGACCGCGCCCCAGATCCCGAGGCCGCCGTCCCAGATCTTGAACGCCTTCAGCCAGTCGTGCGTGTACAGCTCGTAGTCCGTCGCGAGGTGGTACAGGCGCGCCCCGACGACGCCCGCGATGACGACCCACACCGCGATCTCGGTGATGTCCTTCGGGTCGTGACCCATGCGGCCCCACCGCTTCTCCGCCAGCCAGACCGCGACGAGGACGCCGATCGCGAGGCAGAGCCCGTAGGCGTGCAGCGGGATCGGGCCGAGGTGGAGGATCCCCTTCGACGGGCTGGGGATCGAGCCGAGCAGCAGCGTGAGCGGTGAGGGCACCGGCCGTCACTGTAGGCGTCGACCGTCGCCCCGGCGGCTGCGCCCCCGGTTCAAGAACGCGGCCCGCGCGCGCCGATGACCAGACGTGCGACGGATCGTGCTCGTGTCGGTCGTGATCCTCGTGTCCGCGCTCAGCGCGTGCGCGACGGTCGCGCAGCCGCCCACCGCGGGTTCGCCGGCGATGGTCGAGAACGGGTCGCTCGGCGGGTGCCCGGTCTTCCCCGCGGACAACGCGTGGAACACGGACGTGTCGTCGTTGCCCGTCGCGGCGGGCTCGGACGCGTACGTCGCGAGCATCGGGCTGACCGGACACCTGCACGCCGACTTCGGTGGTGGCGGCGCGTACGGCATCCCGTACGTCGCGGTCCACGCGCAGCCCGGCGTGCCCGTCGACTTCACGGCGTACGGCGACGAGAGCGACCCCGGGCCGTATCCGGTGCCGCTCGCCGCGCCGGTCGAGGGCGGCGCGTCGAGTGACGGCGACCGACACGTCCTCGCTGTCGACGTCGACCACTGCCGGCTCTACGAGATGTACCGGGCGTTCCCCGAGGGGGACCACTGGAACGCCGACTCGGGCGCGGTGTTCGACCTCCGGTCGGATGCGCTCCGTCCCGACGGGTGGACGTCCGCCGACGCGGCCGGCCTGCCGATCCTCCCCGGCCTCGCGCGCTACGACGAGGTCGCGTCGGGCGCGATCCATCACGCGCTCCGGTTCACCGTGGCACGGACGCAGCGCGGCTACATCCATCCCGCGACGCACGACGCGTCGTCCTCGACCGATCCGTCGTTGCCGCCGATGGGGCTGCGGCTGCGGCTGAAGGCGAGCTTCGACGTCACGCCGTACCACGGGGAGGCGCGCGTCATCGTCGACGCGCTGAAGCGCTACGGGATGATCGTCGCCGACAACGGGAGCAACTGGTACGTCACGGGCGCCGCCGACGCGCGCTGGAACGACGACGACCTGAACCAGTTGAAGACGGTCCCGGGGTCGGCGTTCGAGGCGGTCGACACCGGACCGATCCTGCACTAGCGCGTTACGCGCGCGTGGCCGTTCGTCGAGGGCGTCGCCGTCGCGGCGGCCGTGAGCACGCGCTGCTCGAGCACGTAGTCGACGACGCCGTACGCGACCGCGTCCTCGCCGCGCAGGATGAAGTCGCGATCGATGTCGCGCTCAACCTGGTCGCGCGTCTGGCCAGTGTGACGCGCGAGCGCGTCGACCATCGCGCCCCTCTGCGCCGCGACCTCGCGCGCGGCGATCTCGATGTCGGTGGACTGCCCCTGGACGCCACCGTGCGGCTGGTGCATCAGGACCCGTGCGTGCGGGAGGATCGCCCGCTTGCCCGGGGCGCCGGCGGCGAGGATGACGGCGGCCGCGGACGCCGCTTGACCGACGCACGTGGTCGCGACGTCCGGTGCGACGTGCTGCATCGTGTCGTAGATCGCGAACAGCGCGGTCATCTCGCCGCCCGGGCTGTTCACGTACAGGTTGATGTCGCGTTCCGGGTTCGCCGCCTCGAGGTGCAGGAGCTGCGCGACGACGAGGTTGGCGCTGTCGCCGTCGATCTCGGTGCCGAGGAACACGACCCGTTCCTGCAGCAGGCGGGAGTAGACATCGAACGCGCGCTCGCCGCGGGGACTCTGCTCGATCACGGTCGGGACGAGGACGTGCGCCACGGCTCGCAGCTCCTGTTCGTAGATGTGCAACCGGCTGGTTGCACCGTACCCGACCGGCGCGGAATGTGCAACCATGGGGTTGCACACCGTCGAGGAGGTCGAGGAGGCCGACATGCCGGAACCGCTCGTGACCACACGCGAGGTGCAGATCGCGGCCGCACCCGCCGAGGTGTGGGACGCGCTCGCGGATCCCGACGCGCTGTCGGCGTGGTTCGACGCCGAGGCCCGCCTCGACCTGCGCCCCGCCGGGACCGGGCGGTTCGTCACCGAGGACGGCGAGACGCGTCTCGCGGTGGTCGAGGAGGTCGACGCCCCCCGTCACGTCGTCTTCACGTGGTGGCCGGTCGGTGGCGCGGCACGCGGCCCCGACCCGGACCACAGCCGCGTGACGATCGACATCGAGCCGACCGAGGACGGCAGCCGTGTCCGGGTCACCGAGGAGGCGGTCGCGCTCGCGACACGCGCGTACACGCGCCCAACGCATGCGCGTCGCGCACGGGCACGCGCGCTCGCGTCGCGATGAGCGATCGCGTGCGCACGACGTCCGCCGACGCCGTGTTCCAGGCCCTCGCCGACCCCACGCGCCGCGCCGTGCTCGGCGAGCTCGCCGGCCGGGCAGCCGGCACCACGGCGAGCGAGCTGGCCCGCCCGCTGCCCGTCAGCCGTCAGGCCGTCGTGAAGCACCTCCAGGTCCTCGCCGATGCCGGCCTCGTGGAAGCCGAGCGCGCGGGACGCGAGGTCCGGTTCCACGTGCAACCGGAGCCGTTGCACGACGCGGTCGCGTGGATCGCGGACGTCGGCGGCCGCTGGGACCGGCGCCTGCAACGCTTGAAGGCACAGCTCGAGCGCCGCTGACGTCGCGCAGCGGAATCACGCGAGACGCGTGACGGTCGCGCCAGTAGCCTCCCGGCCCGTGGAGATCGCGATCCTGCTGTTCGACGGCTTCACCGCGCTCGACGCGATCGGACCGTACGAGGTGCTGACCCGCGTGCCGCGCGCCGAGGTGTCGTTCGTCGCGGCCGAGGCGCGCGTCCACCGCGACATGTGCGGTGCCGGCATCGTCGCGGACCGGGTGATCGACGACGTCGTCGCGCCCGACGTCGTCGTCGTGCCGGGCGGGCCGGGCGAGGTCGCCGTGCGCACGAACGACCACGTGCTCTCCTGGTTGCGCGCGGTGCACGAGACGACGACGTGGACGGCGTCGGTGTGCACCGGGTCGCTCGTCCTCGCGGCCGCAGGCCTGCTCGACGGCGTGCCCGCGACGTCCCACTGGCTCGCGCGGGAGGAGCTCGCGCGCCTCGGCGCGGACCCGGTGTCGGCGCGTGTCGTCGTCGACGGTCGGATCATCACCGCGGCGGGCGTGTCCGCGGGCATCGACATGGCGCTGCTGCTCGCCTCGATGCTCGAGGGCGACCTCGTCGCCCAGGGCATCCAGCTCTCGCTCGAGTACGACCCGCGACCCCCGTTCAACGCAGGGTCACCCGACGTCGCGCCGCCGGTCGTCGTCGAGCTCGCACGCGCGAAGTCACGCTTCGCGCGCGCACGCGCCTGACGATCTTTGTGCGTCGTCGAACCTTTGTGCGTCGTTGAACGTCGCCATACGACAACGAGCGACGCACGAACGCTGGGGTGAGCGCTACTTCACCAGGCGGGAGAGACGGCGGTCGGCCAGGACCTTCCCGCGCGTCTGGCACTTCGGGCAGTACGTGATCTCGTAGGAGTCGTACGAGATGCGGCGCAACCCGTCGCCGCACACCGGGCACGGCTGGCCGTAGCGGCCGTGGACGCTGAAGCGGTCTCCGAGCTTCGCGGCCGACAGGCCGCCCTCACGCCGGCGCTCCCCTTCGAGCGCGGCGTCGAGGATCTCGTGCAGCGCGCCGAGGAGCGTCTCGCGCTGCTCCGCGGACAGCGACGCGAGCGTCGCCGTCGGCGAGATCCCGGCGCGGTGCAGCGCGTCGTCGGCGTAGCCGCGCCCGACGCCGGACACCGTCCGCTGGTCGCGCAGCACGGTGTGCACGCGGCGCCGGTCGGTGCCGTTGCGGATGACGTCGTCGAACCCCTCCGAGCCCGGCTCGGGGCCGAGCTTCTCGAGCGGACCGTCGTCGCCCTCGCCGAGGACCCACCACCCGGCCTTGCGCTCGGTCCCGTGCTCGCGGACGAGGAGCGCGCGCCCGTCCTCGAAGCGCATGCGCATCACCGCGCCCTTGGGACGCGTCTTCTTCGCCTGCTCCTCGACGTCCAGCCGGCCGGCCTGTGACAGGTGCACCAGCACGCGCGGCCCGCGGAGGTCGAGCACGACGTACTTGCCGCGCCGGCCCACCGAGGCGACCTCGCGACCGACGAGCGTGTCGGGTGACGGCAGGACGGTCTTCAGCCCGCTGAAGCCGAGCACGTCGATGCCCGCGACGCGCGCACCCGCGAACGTCGCGTCGAGCCGTTCGGCCAACGCCTGGACCTCGGGGAGCTCGGGCACGGCGTCACGGTACCGCCGTACCGGTGCCGCGCTCGTCGCCGCGTTGTCCTTCGCCGTACCGGCGCTCCCGCTGGTCGCCATGGCTTCCGCCAGTCCGCTGTCCCATGCGGCGGCGGATCGTCTCGCGGCGGCGGCGCACGTCCTGGTACGTGAGGCGGTCGACGTCCTCCGCGATGCCGAACGAGGCCCGCACGGCATCGAGGTCGAGCTCGACCGGCGCGGACGGGTCGAGGCCGAGCTCCTGCGCGATGCGGTCGCCGTAGTGCTCGGCGAAGTACGTGTAGACGTGCGCGATCTCGCCGAGGATGTCGAGGTCCGGCGCGAGCGCGCCCGTCGCGCTGTCGAGGAACAGCATGTTCTTCACGAACAGCATGAGCTCCTTCGGTGCGCGGGCCCCGTACCCGAGCAGCTTCTTCGTGACCTCGCGCAGCTCCGCGGTGAGCTCGTCCGCGGTCATCAGGGTCGGGTCCTTCACGGGTCCCTCGAGGTCGAGGTCCGCGATGACCGCCTCGAGATCCGTGTCGGGCGGGAACGCGCCCATGTCGCGCAGCGCGGAGAGCTGGCCCCGGACGTCGCCGCCCGTCCCCATGACGAGGAGGCGCAGGAACGCGACGCGCTTGCGCTCGTCGAGGCGGCCGGTGATGCCGTAGTCGAGCAAGGCGGTCCGCCCGTCCGGCATGACGAAGAGGTTCCCGCCGTGCAGGTCGCCGTGGAAGACGCCGAACAGGAGCGCACCCTCGAGGAACGCGATCAGGCCGGCACGCAGGAGCGCGCTCGTGTCGATCCCCGCCGCCTTCATCGCCGCCACGTCGTCGAACGCGAACCCGCGCAGGCGCTCCATGACGAGGACGCGCCGAGTCACGAGCGTCGGGTGGGGACGGGGGACGACGATCGCACGCTGCCCGGTGGTGGCGAGCACGCGGGCGATGTCGAGCATGTTCTCGGCCTCGAGCCGGAAGTCGAGCTCCTCGACGATCGTCTCGGCGAACAGCTCGATCAGGGCGGGCGGGTTCGCGAGCGCGGTGACGGGGATGCGACCGACGAGACGTGGCCCGAGCCAGCCGAGCGCCATGACGTCGGCCCGCACGAGGCTCGCCACGTGCGGTCGTTGCACCTTCACGACGACGTCCTCGCCCGTCCGCAGGGTCGCCGCGTGGACCTGCGCGATCGACGCCGCCGCGAGCGGCTCGTCGTCGAAGCGTGTGAACACGTCACGCAGCGAGCGGCCCAGCTCTCGCTCGACGAGCACGCGGACGTCCTCGAACGGCTCGGCCGGGACCCGGTCACGGAGCAGCTTGAACTCGCCGACCAGCTCCTCGGGGAACAGCCCGTCCCCGGACGAGACGATCTGGCCGAGCTTCACGTACGTCGAGCCCAGGCCTTCGAACGACTCGCGCAGCCGCCGCGACAGCGCGCGCCGTGAGACGGGCCGCCCCCGCTCCTTGACGTACCACGCGCCGAGCGCGAGCCCGACCGACGTGACCACGCGGGTCAGGCGACCGAGGGGCGGGACGCGGCGGGCCCGGAGGAGGTCGGGGACCTCGTGATGGACGCGGCGACGGACGTCGTCGAGCCCGGTCCGCCACGCGAGGCGGTCGGGCTCGACGATCCACGGGGGGTCGTCACTGAACGCGCCCCAGTCGAGATCCGGAGGTCGAGCGTCGATGCCCCGAAGGTAGACGGCGCATCACACACCGTCCGGTTCGGCCCGCGCGGACGCGGGCCGAACCGACGGCGAGTGCGATCAGCCGCAGCCGGACCCGGCCCACGGACGTCCGCCCTGCGTCGAGTAGACGTAGTGCGCGATCGCGTCCTGGTCGGCCGGGCTCGCCGCAGCCGGGTTCACGCCGACGAGGTCGTTGCGGCCCGCGTCGCGTGCCGCGTTGTTCCACGTCGTGGGCATGAACTGGTACGCGCCTGCAGCGCCCGAACTGGTGTTCACGACGCCGTAGTTGCCACGGCTCTCGTGATGGCGGACGCAGGCGAAGAAGTCACCTCCACCCGAGGACGACTGCTGCGTCGTCGCGGCACGTCGTCGAGGTGGCGCCGGTCGTGTTCGCGTCTCCTCGGGCGCGAGCGCCGTGAAGAGGGCGTTGAGGTACTGGAGCACGGCCTCCTGCTGGGCCGCGACCGTCGTACCGACGTAACGGATGACGAGGTAGTCGGCGATCTGGTCGACCGTCGACGAAGGGAGTGAGGTCCCGTCCGGCATGTCGAACCGGGTGGGAGCGATGTGTGCGGCGACCGGCCGCGCCGCATGGAGCTTGTCGAGGTTCGTCGCGGTCGCGTGCTCGTTCCCGCGAGCGGACTGGGCCGATGTCATCGACGCCACTCCGACCATCGCGACCAAGAGCATCGCGACGGCGACCCCGCCCGTGAGGGCTCGTCGCATCGTCGTCTTCTCCTCAGCGCTTCGCGCGTCATGGGACGTGTCCTTTCGTGTGCGCTTCGCTTCGCTGTTCCGCCCGTCCCCGCTCCCGTCACGCCTTCCGTGGCGCATCGGGCGCGCGAGGACCACCTACGCGGAATGGGACGAAAGCCCGAAATGGCTTCCGGCGTTCCACCGTAGTGACGGAGCGCGCGCGACCACCAATCGTGGGGAGCGGGCCCCCCGCTGCTGCGGTCCGTGGCGACGATCGCTGCGACGTGCGGGACCGACCTGCTCGAGACCGCCGCGCCGCGGTCGGTACGCGCGTGTGCGTGCGCGCCGCGCGTCAGCGCGCGGGCGCTCGCAACGCGGCGTCGAGCAGCGCGATGACGCCCTGCGCGCGCGCCGGGTCGTCCGCGGCGCCGGTCTGGACGTGACCCATCAGCAACGCGAGGACGATCGACTCGAGTCCCGACGCGAGCGCGCCGGGGTCGACGTCGGCACGTACCTCACCCGCGCGCTGCGCGTCTGCGATGTCGCGCGCGCACTCCTCGCGCACGGCATGGAGCGACGGGAGGTCGAGCAGGCGGTGCACGACGTCGGGCTCGAGCCCTGCGAGGACGCGACGCGCGAGCGGGTGCTCGTCCACGTGCTCGACGAGCGCGCCGACGAACGCGAGCTCGCGCTCGCGTACGGGTCCCTCACCGGCGGCGCCGCGCGCGACGTCGATCAACGCCGCGGCGTCCGCGTCGACGGCCGCCTCGAACAGCGCCTCCTTGCCGGCGAAGTACGCGTACGCGGCGGCCGGGGTCAGGCCGGCGTCGCGCGCGATGTCGGACACGGAGGCGCCCCGGTAGCCCTCGGCCGCGAACCGGCGGATCGCCCCGTCGAGCAGGCGCGCCCGGGTCCGCTCACCCTTCGGGGACCGCGCCGCGAGGCCGGTGGTCGTGGCCGTCACGCCGGCATCCTAGCCCGTCCGACGAGGTGTTCCGACGATCTGAAAGGACTCCTTGACTCGTTGATTTCGCGCGCCCATGCTGGAGCCATGACGACGACCACCGACGAGCGCGTCGAGCGCCTCAACACGGTGTCGGCGCGGCGCGTGCTCGAGCCGGACGACGTCCTTCCCTGGGGCTCGCTCGGCGAGGGACGCGTCCTCGACGACGAGTTGCTCTCCGTGCGGGACCTCGGCCTCCCCCTCGCCGAGGAGGCACGCGCGCGCCTCTCACGGGAGGAAGCCGCGTCGATGCTCGACGCGGGCATCCGGTTCGAGGCCGCGCTGACCGCGGGGTTCGCGCTGCAGATCGCCGGCGCGGCCGACGTCGTCGATCCGCGCGTCACGTACATGCTGCACGAGATCGGCGAGGAGACCCGCCACTCGCGCGCGTTCGCCCGGCTGATCGCCGAGCTGCGCCCGCGGGCGCGCAACCCGCTCGACGACGGCGTGGCGCGCTGGGTCGGACGCCGGATGATCAGGTGGGTCGTGAAGCAGCCCGCGCTGCTCATGACGCTCGTGCTCGCGGGCGAGGAGATCCCCGATCTCCTGCAGCGCATCGCGTCCGAGCATCCCGGGACCGCACCGCTGCTCGCCGCGCTGAACCGGTACCACCGCCAAGAGGAGGCGCGGCACCTCTCGTTCGCGCACGCCGTGCTGCCCGAGCTGTGGGCCGCGGCACCGGCCCGCGAGCGACGCCTGGTCCACCACGTCGCGCCGCGGATCGTCGGGATGCTGTTCGACACGATGGTCCACCCGGGCGTGTACGAGGCCGTCGGGCTGCCGGCGTGGCCGACCTGGCGGGCCGTGCGCCGGTCCCCCACGCGGGTCGCGCTGCGTCACGCCGGGACGCGACCGATCCTGGACGCGCTGCTCGAGGCCGGTGCGGTACGGCGGGGCCGCGTCCCGGCCGCCTGGCGGGCGCTGTGCGGCGTCGACCGCGACGGCCGGCCGGTCCCCGGCGACGTCCCGCTCCCCGGGAGCCCGTGACCGGGCGTCAGGCGGGCGCGGGCCCCGTCGAGGCACGCACCACGAGCTCGACGGGAAGGACGTCCACGCCGCGCGGGCCCGGGTCCTCGAGCGCGTCCCTCGCGCGCCGCATCGCGGCCGCGCCGAGCTCTCGATAGGGGGCGCGCACCGTCGTCAACGGGACGGGCCCGAACTCCGCGATCGGCAGGTCGCCGATGCCCGCGACCGACACGTCCTCGGGCACGCGGCGGCCGGCGCGGCGGAGGCCGAGCGCGACCCCGGCCGCGATCGCGTCGCTCGCCGCGAGCACCGCGGTCGGCCTGGGACCGACGCAGACGAGCGGATCGGCGATCGCGCCCGCGCGCTCCGGGGCGTCGTCGACCGCGATGACGTGCTCGGGCCGCAGGTCCGCACCGAACGCGCGCGCAGCCGCGGTGCAGGCCGCGACCGCGGCGTCGGTCGCGCGTGACGGCGGGCCGGTCACCAGCGCGAAGGTCTCGTGACCCAGGGCCACGAGATGCTCGAGGAGCAACCGGTACGCGTCGTCGCGCGACCAGGTGACGTCGGCGGCGATCCCCGGCTCGGGGACGAGGCGGACGATGACGCCGTTCGCCTCCTCGACGAGTTGGAGCTGGCGCGCGAGCTCGTCGAGCCCGCCGTTCCCGGCCACGCTCGATCCCGCGAGGATCACCGCGTCGGCGCGGAGCGCGCGCAGCTTGCGGACGTACGCGAGCTCCTTGTCCGGATCGCCGTCGGTGTCCGCGACGAGCACCGAGAAGCCGTGCTCGAACGCGACGTCTTCCGCACCTCGGACGACGAGCGCGGCCGCGGGGTCCGCGACATCGCCGACGAGGAGCCCGACGATGCTCGTCCGCTGGGCCACGAGCCCGCGCGCGACGAGGTTCGGCTCGAAGTCCAGCTCCTCGGCCGCCTGGATGACCTTGCGCCGCGTCCGCTCCGCGACCGGGTGCGAGCTCGCGCTCATCACCCGCGAGGCGGTCGTGACGGACACCCCGGCACGCCGCGCGACGTCGGCGAGCGAGGTCAGCCTCCGCCGCGACGCGTCCACCACCTGTCCCCCGCCCCCGGTTCCATCCACCCGTCCCCCCGTCAGCGCGGCTCGGAACCTCCTCGGACGCAGCAGGATACGAGGTGAGCACGGAGCGCGCTCAGGCGACGGGCCCGGCCCGCAGGGACAACGCTCGCGGGCCGGCGATAACGTCGCCGCCGCGGGCGGGCGCCGCGCGGCGCCCACCGGGGGAGGATCCAGATGGGTCGGGTTCGTCGCGCGCGCGTGTTCGCGCTCGCGCGGGTGTTCGCGTTCGGCGTCGTCACGGTGCTCGCGTCGCTCACGTCCGTCACGGCGATCGCGTCGTCGCCCGCGTCCGCGACGACGACGGGACGCGTCGCCGCGCCGGCGACGACGGTCACCGTCGCGATCACGGACACCGGCTTCTCCCCGCCCACGATCGACGTGCCCGCGGGAACGGTCGTCGTGTGGACGAACGAGGGCGCGGGAACGCACACGGTGACCGCGTCCGACGGCTCGTTCGCGTCCGACGAGCTCGCGCCGGGCTCGACGTTCCCGTTCCAGTTCACGCAGGCCGGCACCTTCCAGTACCGCGACATCCACACCGGTGCCGTCGGCACGGTCACGGTCGTCGCCGGCAACGTGCAGGGAACCGCGACCGCGCCCGCCGCGCCCGCCGCACCCGCGACGCCCGCGGCCCCGGCACCGGGCGCCGCGGCGACGAACCCGGCGGGAGGACCGACCATGGCGTTCACGGGCGCGGGCGACTACGTGCTCGCAGCCGTCGGCGCGATCGTCCTCGCGTTCGGTTGGACGCTGGCCCGGCGCCACGCGCTCGTCGCCGCGCCGTTCCGCGTCGACCGCGAGACCGCGCACACGATCGAGCGCGCGCGTCGCTGCCGCAGCGAGTTCCTCCCGGCGCGGCGACGCGCGCGCTGAGCGGTACGTTGCCCCGGTGACCAACCCCAAGGTGTACATCCACGAGCTGATCGAGATCACGGGGCACAACCGCGCGGCGTACATGCACCACATGACCGCGAACTGGGGCCCGATCGGTCGCACCGAGCGGAACATGCTGTGCGTCGGCGTGTGGGCGACGGTCGGGAGCACGGAACGCTGGCCCGAGACGGTCAACCTCTGGGAGCTCGACGGGTGGCACGGGCTCGCCGCGAACTTCCGCCACGAGTTCACGGGTCCGAAGCTGCAGGACCCGTCGCTGCAGCGCTGGTGGGCGGAGGCCGCAAACTACCGCCGGGGCGGCTACGACCGCATCCTCGTACCCGCGCCCTACACGCCGACCATCGAGGAGGCGCTCGAGCGCGGGATCCACGGCGAGGTGTACTCGCACGAGGTCGTGCAGGTCGTGCCGGGGCAGGCGCGCACCTATCTCTCCATGCTTGAGCAGGACTGGATGCCGGTCGCGAGCCGGCTCGGCCTCCAGCTCCTCGGCGCGTATCGCACCGCGATGGTGAACGACTCCGAGGTCATCGTGATCTCCGCGATCGACACCTGGGAGCGATGGGCGGACATCGCGGCCGCGTACGACGACGACACGAGCGTGGGTCGCTGGCGCCGGCGCATCGCGGACGTGGTCGTCGACTGGCGCGGCAAGCTGCTCGTCGACTCCGAGCTCAACCCGCTCAAGACCGGCCAGATCCTCTAGGTCAGGGACGCGTGGCGCACGTCACCGTCGCGCGCGCACACCCGGATCAGTACGACGCGATCGCCGCGCTCGTCGACGACGTGTACGTCGGCGGCGGGTTCACGGGGCCCGACTCGCCGTACCGTGAGACGCTTCGCGACGTCGCCGGGCGTGCGGCGCGCGCCGAGGTGCTCGTCGCGATCACCGACGACGATCGCGTCGTCGGCACCGTCACATACGCGGAGCACGGCGCGCCGGACGCGCACGTCGCGGGCCCGGGCGAGGCGGAGATCCGGATGCTCGCCGTCGCGCCGGCCGCACGCCGCCGAGGCGCCGGGACCGCGCTCGTCGATGCGTGCGTCGGCCTCGCGCGCGCAGCAGGCGCGCGCCGCATCCGGTTGTCGACGGAGCCCGAGATGACTGACGCGCACCGCCTCTACGAAGGGCTCGGGTTCGTCCGCACACCCGAGCGCGACTGGTCACCGTGGCCGGGCGGGTCGCTCCTCGCGTACGTCCTCGAGCTGTGACACGTGATCCGTCTACTCGAGCGGGTTCGTCGTCAGGTGGCTGCTGAGGTCGCCGACCAGGTCGGAGTGGATGAGCCGGTCGGTGAAGCGCCACTCACCGTCGACGCGCCCGAACTCGTCGAAGTAGCGGCCCGCGACGATCACCTGGAGCGGGCCGCCGGGCGGCTGCTGGAGCACGGAGAAGTACGAGCGCGAGCGCGCCGTCCCGGCGGCTTCGTCGACGTCGACCGTCACGTTCGTCGTGACGTGCTTGGTGCGTGGAGTGCCGTCCTCGTAGCGCATCACCATGCCCTCGAAGCACGCGAGCACCTCGTCGCGGCCACGGAACACGGACGTGGTGCTCTCGTCCACGACGCCGCGGTAGGTCGCGTGCGCGAACAGCGCGGCGACGCCCTCGAAGTCGCCGGCGTCGACGCGCGCGGCGTACTCGTAGATCAGCTTCCGGACGGCGTCGGTCGCGTCGGGCACGGGCCGGACGATACCGTCTCGCCGATGGCGATCGCCGCGAGCCGTGTGTTCCACGTGAACGTCAACTGCGCGTCGCTCGAACGCTCGCTCGCGTTCTACCGCGACACCCTCGGCTTCGTCCCGGGCGCGCGCACGACACCGGCCGCGCCGCAGCCCGGCGGCCCGTTCGGGCTCGACCGGGTGCAGTGGGACGCGTTCATGATGACCGGCTCGGACGGGATGCTCGCGCCCGTCGTCGACCTCCTCGAGTGGAAGGTGCCCGGCCCGGTCGGGCAGCCACCCGCGACCGCGGTCGCGCCCGGGTTCTCGGCGCTGCACGTGACGACACCCGGCGCGGGCGGCACATCCACCGTGCGCGATCCCGACGGCACGCTCGTCGCCGTGACCGAGGGATCCGGCGTCGCGGTCACCGGCGTGACACTCGGGTGCTCGGACGCCGATCGCACGCTCCGGTTCCTCGTCGACGTGCTCGGCTTCTCGGGAACCGGTACGCACGCGACCGACCGCGCCGGCACGTTCGAGGTCGAGCTCGTCGAGCTCGGCGCCCGGTCCGTCGGCGACGAGCCGCCTCCGGCCGCGAACCGTCTGGGAATCTTCCGCGTCGCGCTGATGACGGACGATCTCGTGCACGACTACGGAGTCCTGCGCGACGCGCGCGTGCGCTGCTACTCCCCGCCGGCGCGGCTCGACATGGGCCCCGGCCTTCCCGAGCTCACCGCGCTCTTCTTCGCCGATCCCGACGGCGCGACGTTCGAGCTCATCGAGACGCCGCGCGCCTGAGGGCTCACAGCCGTCGCAACCGCACCCACTCGACGGAGTGATCGGGCCCCTTGTGGAGGACGAGGCGGGCCCGGTCGAGCGTCGGCTCGATGTTCTCGCGCAGGTTCACCGCGTTGATCTCGGCCCAGATGCTGCGCGCGGTCGCGACCGCGTCGTCGTGCGAGAGGCCGGCGAAGTGACGGAAGAACGACCGCTCGTCGCGGAACGCGGTCTCGCGCAACGTGAGGAACCGCTCGACGTACCACTGCTCGATGTGCGACTCGTCGGCGTCGACGTAGATCGAGAAGTCGAAGAAGTCGGACACGACCGTCCGCGACGCCCGCCGCGGGCTCGTCTCACCGGTCTGGAGCACGTTGAGACCTTCGAGGATGAGGATGTCGGGCCGGCGGACGACGGCCTCCTCACCCGTCAGCACGTCGTAGGTGATGTGCGAGTACACGGGCGCGCGCACCTCGGGCTTGCCGGCCTTCACGTCCGCGACGAACTCCACCAGGCGGCGCAGGTCGTAGCTCTCCGGAAAGCCCTTGCGCGACATGAGGCCACGCTCCTCGAGCACACGGTTCGGGAGCAGGAAGCCGTCCGTCGTGACGAGATCCACACGCGGGTGGTCCGGCCAGCGCGAGAGCAACGCCTGCAGGATGCGCGCGGTCGTGCTCTTGCCGACCGCGACGCTGCCCGCGATCGCGATGACGTACGGGCGCGGCTGCGCGGGACGGCCGAGGAACACGTCGACCGTCTCCGTCAGGCCCCGTGCCGCGGCGACCTGCAGGTTGAGCAGGCGGGACATCGGGAGATAGACGTCGACGACCTCGTCGAGCGACATCTGCTCGTTGATGCCGCGCATCCGCTCGACGTCGCCCTCGTCGAGCGTCAGCGGTGTCGCCGCGCGCAGCCGCGCCCACTCCTCGCGGGTGAACGAGACGTAGCGCGACAGGTCGACCACCGCGGTGTCAGACCTCGATCCCCTTCGCGCGCACCGGCGCACCCATGACCAGCTCGCTCTCCGCGATCAGAGGACCGAACGCGGTCGCCGCCTTCTGCATCGCCTCGCTGCTGCCGTGCGCACCGAGCGCGTCGGCGTCGCGGTAGAGCTCGTAGAACCAGAACACGTTCGAGTCGCTCGTCGAGCGGTTCAGCACGTACAGCTCGGTGCCCGGCTCGTCCTCAACCTGACGGAAGAGACCGTCGAACGCGGCGACCAGCTCGTCGCCCTTGCCGTCCTGCGTCACCAGCCGTGCGAGCATCGACACCTTCGCCATCTCCGCGTCCTCTCTTCTCGTGCGGGCGGCGGGAGCCTACGTTGCGGCGTCCGCGGTCGCGTGCTGCACTCGCAGAGCACACCGGCCGAGGAGCGACACGTGAGCACCGACGACCGCATCCCGACACCGACGACCGAGCTCGACGTCGACGAGATCGCGCTCGGCGACCTGGAGACGTGGCTGCGACCCGACCGCGAGGGGATCTTCGCCAAGCTGCGCGCAGAGCGTCCGGTGTCGTTCCACGCCGAGCCCGAGCTGGAGAACATGCCGCGCGGTCCGGGGTTCTGGGCGCTGGCGCGCTACGCCGACGTGATGCACGTCAGCCGCTCGCCCGACGTGTTCGTGTCGAGCCGGGGCGGCACGAACATCGGTGACATCCCGCCCGAGCTCGCCGAGTTCCTCGGCTCGATCATCAACATGGACGCGCCGCGGCACACCAAGCTCCGGCGCCTGGTGAGCACCGGCTTCACACCGAAGCAGATCGCGCGGCTCGAGCAGAGCGTGCGCGACCGCGCCGGGGCGGTCGTCGACGCCGTCGCGGAGAAGGGCGGGTGCGACTTCGTCGCGGAGATCGCGGCGCCGCTCCCGCTGCAGATCATCTGCGACATGATGGGCATCCCCGCGTCGGACGAGCAGCAGATCTTCGACTACACGAACGTGATCCTCGGCGTCGGCGACCCGGAGTACGTCGGGAGCCTCGAGGAGCTGATGGCCGCGGGCTACGGGCTGTACCAGTACGGGCTCGACCTCGCCGAGGACCGGCGCCGCACGCCACGCGACGACATCGTCACCGCGCTGATGGAGGCGGAGGTCGACGGCGAGCGGCTCACACCGCACGAGCTGGGCTCGTTCTTCGTGCTGCTCGTCGTGGCGGGCAACGAGACGACGCGCACCGCGATCAGCCACGGCATGCACGCGCTGACGCAGAACCCGGACGAGCGCGCCAGGTGGATGTCCGATCTCGACGGCGTGTCGCCGACCGCGGTCGAGGAGATCGTGCGCTGGGCGACACCCGTCATCCACTTCCGGCGGACGGCGACGCGCGACACCGAGATCGGCGGCACCCGCATCGCGGAGGGCGACAAGGTCGTGATGTTCTACAACTCCGCGAATCGGGACGAGGCCGTGTTCGACGACCCGTACCGGTTCGACGTGACGCGCCGCCCGAACGATCATGTCGGCTTCGGCGGCGGCGGTCCGCACTTCTGCCTCGGCGCGAACCTCGCGCGGCGCGAGATCCGGGTGATGTTCGAGGAGCTCTTCCGCCGTCTGCCCGACATCCGCGTGACGGGCGAGCCCGACATGTTGCAGTCGATCTTCATCCACGGCATCAAGCGGATGCCGGTGGAGTACACGGCGTCGAGCGCGAGGAAGTAACGATGGAGCTCGCGTTCACGCCGGAGCAGGACGCGTTGCGGCGCGAGCTGCGCGACTACTTCACGGCGATGATGACACCCGAGGTCGAGGCCGAGATGGCCCGACACGAGATGGGCGGTCCCCTCAGCCGCGAGCTCGCCCGCAAGATGGGCGCGGACGGCTGGCTCGGTGTCGGCTGGCCGAAGGAGTACGGCGGGCAGGACCGCTCGCCGCTCGAGCAGCTGGTGTTCTTCGACGAGGCGTCACGCGCCGGCGCGCCCGTCCCGCTGCTGACGATCAACAGCGTCGGTCCGACGATCATGCGCTACGGCTCCGACGAGCAGAAGCGCGAGTTCCTCCCCCAGATCCTCGGCGGCGAGATCCAGTTCGCGATCGGGTACTCGGAGCCGGGCGCGGGAACCGACCTGGCGTCGTTGAAGACCCGCGCGGTACGTGACGGCGACGAGTACGTGATCAACGGGCAGAAGATCTTCACCAGCCTCGCCGACCTGTCGGACTACGTGTGGCTGGCGGTGCGCACGGATCCGGACGCGCCCAAGCACAAGGGCATCTCGATCCTGATCGTGCCGACCACCGCGGAGGGCTTCTCGCTCAGCCCCATCCGCATCGTCGGGGGCGGCCGCACGAACATGACGTTCTACGACAACGTCCGCGTGCCCGTCTCCGCACGGGTCGGTGACGAGAACGAGGGTTGGAAGCTGATCACGACGCAGCTGAACCACGAGCGCGTCGCCTTGTGCAACGCGGGGATGCTGACCCGCAACCTGCACGACGTCCGGCGGTGGGCGGCTCAGACGCGTCGCCCGGACGGCTCGCGCGTCATCGACCACGAGTGGGTCCAGGTGAACCTGGCGCGCGTCGCCGCGCGCGTCGAGTTCCTGAAGCTCATGAACTGGAAGGTGGCGTGGGGCCTGACGACCGGCGCGATCGCGCCGACCGACGCGTCGGTCACGAAGGTCTTCGGCACCGAGCTGAACCTCGAGGTCTACCGACTCCTGATGGAGGTGATCGGGCCGGCCGCGTACCTGAAGCGCGACGCCCCGGGCGCCGTGCTGCGCGGACGGCTCGAACGCGCCTACGCCGGGAACCTCATCCTGACGTTCGGCGGAGGCACCAACGAGATCCAGCGCGACATCATCTCGATGGTCGGCCTCGGCATGCCGCGCGCACCGCGGTGAGGCGACGTCTCGCTCAGTCGTACACGACGGAGCGCGGTGTCGTGCGGGCGAGCATGTCCTCGCAGCGGCCGCGCACGAGCCCGTCGTACGTCGCGTTGGTCGGCACGTAGAACCGGTCGGCCCGGACCGCGTCGACGACCATGCCCGCGACGTCGTCCGGGTCGAGACCGTGTGACGCGAGCTCGCGGAGCGCGTCGGCGACGAAGCGGGCGTCGTCCGGCACGGGAACGTCGCCCGGCCGGTTGCGGTCCGAGTCCGCGATCCGCGTGTCGACCGCGCTGGGGCAGAGCACCGACACCCCGATTCGCGCGCCCGCAGCACGCAGGTCGTGGGCCAGGCATTCGGACAACGCGACGGCCGCGAACTTCGACACCGTGTACGGCGCGCAGTACGCCGCGCTCACGAGCCCGGCGTACGAAGCGGTGTTGACCACGTGTCCATCGTCGCCCTGCTCGATCATGCGGGGCACGAACGCGCGGATGCCGTAGACGATGCCGTAGAGGTTGACGCCGAGCGTCCAGTCCCAGTCGGCGTCGGTGCGCTCCCACACCACGCCGCCCTGGAAGACGCCCGCGTTGTTGCACAGGAGGTGCGTCGCTCCGAACCGCTCGTACGTCTCGGCCGCGAGCGCCTCGACCTCGTCCGCGCGCGACACGTCGACCCGTCGGGCGAGAACCTCGCCGGACAGCAACGACACGGTCTCGTCGAGCGCGCCCTGCTCCACGTCCGCGACGACGACGCGCATGTCCTCCTGCACGAACCGGCGCGCGAGTGCGCGGCCGATGCCACTGCCCGCCCCGGTCACGACCGCGACCTTCCCCGGGAGGTCGCGCACGGTCAGCGAACGGTCCGGAAGAACGCGCGTACGTCGTCGACGAACAACGCGGGCTCCTCGAACGCGGCGAAGTGCCCGCCCGACGGCATCTCGGTCCAGCGCGTGATGTTGTACGAGTGCTCGGCCCACGCGCGCGGCGGCCGCACGATCTCCTTCGGGAAGATCGCGGCGCCGGTCGGGACCTCGACGCGCTCGCCCTGTGGCCCGAAGCGCCCCGCCTTGGTGGCCTCGTAGTACAGCCGTCCGGCGGAGTGGCCCGTCGCGGTGACCCAGTACAGCATGATGTTCGTCAGCAACTGGTCCTTCGTGAAGCGGCGCTCGACGTCGCCGTCGCAGTCGCTCCACGTGCGGAACTTCTCGACGATCCACGCGGCGAGGCCGGCAGGCGAGTCGTCGAGGAGGTAGCCGATCGTCTGCGGCTTCGTGCCCTGGATCTTGGCGTAGCCGCTGTCGTTCTCCATGTAGTCGCCCGCCGCGGCGAGACCGGCCATCTCCTTCTCCGTCAACGTCGAGAAGTCGAAGCCGTCCGGCGGCAGCGCGATCAGCATGTTGAGGTGGATGCCGGCGACGTGCTCGGCGTCGACCAGCCCGAGCTGGGTCGACACCATCGAGCCCCAGTCGCCACCCTGCGCGCCGTAGCGCGCGTAGCCGAGCCCGTCCATCAACGCCGCGAACGCGCGCGCGATGCGCTGCGGATCCCAGCCGCGCTCGTGCGTCGGGCCCGAGAACGCGTAGCCGGGCATCGACGGGCACACGACGTGGAACGCGTCGGCCGGGTCGCCGCCGTGCGCGCGCGGGTCGGTCAGCGGACCGACGACGTCGAGGAACTCGACGATCGAGCCGGGCCAGCCGTGCGTGATGACGAGCGGGAACGCGTCCGGCTCGGGCGACCGCACGTGGAGGAAGTGGATGCGCTGGCCGTCGATCTCCGTGACGAACTGGTCGAACGAGTTGAGCCGCGCCTCCTGCTTGCGCCAGTCGTACCCGTCCCGCCAGTACTCGACGAGCTCGCGCAGGTAGCCGAGCTCCGTGCCGTAGTCCCAGCCCGCGCCCGGGATCTGCTCGGGAAACCGCGTGCGCGCGAGGCGCTCGCGCAGGTCGTCGAGAATTGCTTCGGGGACGTCGACCGTGAACCGTTCGATCGGAGCCACGAGCTCGACGCTACCGCCCCCTCTGCGGGCGGCGCCCGCCGTCGCCGTCGGCTCCCGGTTGGTACACAACTCGCGGTCAGAGCCGCGACTTGTGTACCAACCGCGCCGCTGCAGCGACCGCCGTACGCTGCGCGTCGTGATCGGGGAGCTGTTCCACACCGGTGTGGTGGTCGCGGACGTGGAGCGGGCGATCGACGACCTGTCGCGCGCGCTCGGGCTGCAGTTCACGGAGGTGCAGGAGCACCCGATGCGTCAGTGGCGGCCGAGCGGCGAGCAGCGCCTCGTGCTGCGCTACGCGTACTCGCTCGCCCCCTATCCGCTCGTCGAGCTGATCGAGGCGCAGCCCGGGACGTTCTACGAGCCGGTGCCCGGTGCGCGCACGCAGCTGCACCACGTCGGCATGTGGGTCGACGACCTCGCGGCCGCGGCCGAGCAGCTCGCGCGCGACGGCTTCGAGCTCGCGGCCGCGGGCGTCGACGACGACGGCAACCGTCCCGCGCGTGTCACGTTCCACGAGAGCGCGCACGGCGTACGCGTCGAGCTGTGCGACGTCGCGATGCGCGCCGGTTTCGACGCGTGGGTCACATCCGGATGAGGTAGCCCTGCGTGACGGGCGTCCGCTCGTCGTAGAACGGCGTCAGCGTCTTCGCGACGGAATCGGGCGTCCACGCGTCCGACGCGTCGAACACGCGGTCGATGCCCGGCCCCTGGACGACGGTGATCTGCTTCCCCCAGACGATGAACACCTGCCCGGACACCTTCGCGGCTGCCGGCGACGCGAGGTACGCGACGAGCGGCGACACGTTCTCCGGTGCGAAGACGTCGAACTCGCCCTCCTTGACGTCGAACGAACCGACGGTCTCGGTCATGCGCGTCCGCGCGCGCGGCGCGATCGCGTTCGCGGTGACACCGGCGCGTGCCATCGCCTGCGCGGTGGACACGGTCAACGCGATGATCGCCGCCTTCGCGGGCGCGTAGTTCGGCTGACCGGCACTCGCGAGCAGCGCCGCCTCCGACGTCGTGTTCACGATCCGTCCGTACACGGGGCCGCCGGCCGCCTTGGACCGCTCGCGCCAGTAGACGCACGCGTGTCGCATCGTCGCGAAGTGGCCCTTCAGGTGCACGCGGACGACGAGGTCGAAGTCCTCCTCGCTCATGTTGAAGATCATCCGGTCGCGCAGCAGGCCCGCGTTGTTGACGAGGATGTCGAGGGACCCCCACGTGTCGACCGCGAGCTGGATCATCGCCTTGGCGTCGTCCCAGTCGGCGACGTCGCCCAGGTGCGCGACCGCGTCGCCACCGGCGGCCTTGATCTCCTCGACGACGGCGGCGGCGGGGTTGTCCTCCTTCTCGCCGGTGAGCGACGTCCCGAAGTCGTTGACGACGACACGCACGCCCTGGCGCGCCAGCTCGAGCGCCTCGGCCCGGCCCAGTCCGCGGCCGGCGCCCGTCACGATCGCGACCTTGCCCTCCATGCCCTCGAGCACGCCCAACCCTCCTCGACGCCTGCGGAACGTCCCAACCGGGTGCGGGCGGCACCGTAGCGTGTCCCGCGTCTCGTACTCTCGGCGTCCGTGCCCGTCGACCTCGTGGAGCTGGCCGCCCCGTCGCACACGGCTGTGCTCACGATGGAGATGCAGCGCGGCGTCGTCGGCGACCGTGCGGCGATCCCCGACCTCGCGGCCGAGGTGGAGCGCGAGCACGTCGTCGAGCACGCGGCGCGGCTGCTGCACACGGCGCGCGACGCGGGCGTGCGGATCGTGCACTGCCTCGCCGAGTTCCGCGCCGACCGGGCCGGCAGCGCGGCGAACTCGCCGTTGCTGGCCGCGATGGCGAAGCTCCCCGGCCATCTGGTCACTGGCTCCGAGGCCGCGCAGCTGGTCGACGCGCTCGGGCCCGACGATCGCGACCTCGTCTCCTCACGCCTCCACGGTCTGTCGCCGTTCACCGGGACGACGCTCGACGCGATGCTGCGGAACCTCGGCGTGACCACGGTCGTCGCGACGGGCGTGTCCGTGAACCTCGGGATCCTCGGCCTCGCGATCGAGGCGGTCAACCTCGGCTACCGCGTCGTCGTCGCGACCGACGCGGTCGCGGGCGTCCCGCGGGACTACGCCGACGCCGTCATGCGCAACACGATCGCGTTGCTCGCGACACGCGCCACGGTCGACGAGATCGCGCGCGCGTGGTCGCGCGATCGTCAGTAGCCCCACCCCGACGGGTACGGCGTCGTCGTGCTCGTCACGCCGCCGGGCGCGCCCTGTACCGGCGTGCCGGGGTCGACGTACACCGCGCCCTGCATGCCGCGGTCGACGTGGAAGCGGCAGTAGAAGCGGATGAACCCGCTCGTCGGCGCCGTCACGTCGACGTGGGCCTTCGTGTGCGGCCGCACCGTCACGTCGGGCCCACCCGCGGCGTCGACGGTGAACGAGTGCTCGTGGTCGGTCGGGTTGGAGAGCACGAGCGAGAGCCTCTCGCCCGGGAGCGCCTTGAGGAACGTGGGCTTGAACTTGTCGTCGAACAGCTCGAGCTCCGCGTTCCCGGTCGCGGTGACGTCGAGCGTCCCCTGGTTGTCGACGCGGCCGGGCAGCTGCACGGGCGGCGGCGACGCCTTCTCGGTGAAGTCGCCGTGGCACGCGGTCAGGAGCGAGACCGCCGCGAGCGCGCCGGTGAGCACCGCGACAACCTTGCGCACGTCTCCTCCCCTGTCGCGCCCGTGTGTCCCTTCCCGCTTGCCCGGCTCCGGAGGGGGTGAAACGTGCGATCGCGGCGTCCTCAGAGTGATGCGACGCGCGGGATGACGCGCTCGCCGAACTCCGTGAGATTGGCGACGAGCTCGTCGCGTGTCTCGCCGGGAAGCGTCACGACGCCGTAGGTCACGCCGGCGTCGGCGGCCTCCGCGATCCCGTCCACGACGCGGTCTGCGTCGAGACCGGCGTTCGTGAACATGTCGAGCCCCGCGGGCATGAACGCGACGTCGAGCGGCGCGTCGCGTCCGACGGCCGCCGCGTGCTCGGCGGCGTACGCCAACCGCACACGCAGGTCGTCGAGCGTCTCGAGCCCCGGCGTGCGCAGCCGCGACGCCGCGCGCGCGGGACTCGGCATCGGCGACCAGCCGTCCGCGAGCTCGACCGCGCGACGGATCGCGCGCTTGCTGTTGCCACCGATCCAGATCGGCGGCCCGGGCCGTTGCACCGGGCGCGGCAGCATCGTGTTCGCGCGCGCATCGAACGCGCGACCCTTCATCGTCACGCTCTCGCCGCTCCACGCGGCGCGTATCGCGAGGATCGCCTCGTCCGTCGCGTCGTTGCGCTCGTCGAAGGGCGCGCCGAGCGCGTCGAACTCTCCTTCGAGGTATCCCGCGCCGACCCCGAGGATCACGCGACCGCCCGAGAGCACGTCGAGCGTGGCGATCGCCTTCGCGCTGACGAACGGATTGCGGTAGGCGAGCACGAAGAGGTTCGTGTGGAGCCGGAGCGTGCGGGTCGCGGCGGCCGCGAACGCGAGCGCGACGAGCGGGTCGAGCGCGTGGTGCCCGCCGTGCGCGAGCCAGCCGTCCGCCGGGAACGGGTGGTCGGTCACGAACACGGCGTCGAACCCGGCCGCCTCGGCCGCGGCGGCGAGCTGCGCGACGGCGTCCGCGGTCACGAACTCGTCGGCCCGGTCGACCCGGTGCGTCGGGAGCCCGACGGAGAGCCTCATCCCCGGAGCCTACGGCGCGCCCGTGCTGTCTGTTTCACGGCGATCGCGCACTTCATGAGCGGCGGGACGTCCGCCCCGTCGGCCCGAGATTCGAGGCGGGGCGCTCAAGATTCGGCACGCCGCGTGACGAAAACCGGGGTCGAGGGCAGCAGTCGACCACTGAAGGTGTTGTTCCATGCTTCAGAAGACGCGCCGGCCGCTGCCGCGGCTCCTCCTGTTGTCGATCGCCGCGATCCTCGTCGTCGCCGGGCTCGGGTGCGTCGTGCCCAGCTCGTCGCAGGCGCCGACGACCGTGCCGGGGAGCAAGGTCGGCTTCTCGGTCGGCGGCCAGACGATCTGGGAGAACGACGCCGACCTCGGTCACGACCTCGACCTCGTCGCCTCGACGGGCGCCAAGTGGGTCCGGATGGACTGGGACTGGAAGTCCGTCCAGGCCGGCGGACCGACGTCGTGGGCGTGGGCCAACACCGACCGGATCGTGAGCGCGGCACAGGCCCGCGGCCTGAGCATCCTCGGCGTCATCGCGTACACGCCGACGTGGGCCCGCATGGCCGCCTGCAGCAGCTCGATGTTCTGCCCACCGAACAACCCGGCCGACTACGCGAACTTCGCGCGCGCGGCGGCGGCGCGCTACGCCCCGCTCGGCGTGCACGACTGGGAGATCTGGAACGAGCCCAACCTGCCGCAGTGGTGGGGTCAGCCTGCCAACGCAGCGGCGTACGTGGGAATCCTCAAGCCGGCCTACGTCGCGATCCACGGTGTGGACCCGAACGCGACCGTGATCACCGGTGGGCTCGCGCCGCACGGTGACCTCGGCGCGACGCCGACCGACCCGCAGAGCCCGGTCAACTACGTGCAGGCGATGTACACCGCCGGCGCCCACGGCTACTTCGACGCGCTCGGTCTGCACCCGTACCCGCCGTTGCCGTACGACCCGCTCAGCGGCAAGATCGGCTGGAACGCGCTCCTCCAGGCGTCGTGGATCCACGACATCATGACCAGCAACGGTGACGGCGGCGCGCAGATCTGGGCCACCGAGTACGGCGCACCGACCGGACCGACGGGGTACACGTTCACCGTCAGCCCGCAGACGCAGGCGCAGTACCTGCAGACGGGGATCCGCTACTGGAACAGCCTGTCGTTCGCCGGCCCGCTGTTCATCGACACCGTGCACGACTGGCCGACGACGTCGTTTGACGACTGGCACGACAACATGGGCGTCGAGACGACGGATCGGGCGCCGAAGCCCGCGGTCACCGCACTGCAGCAGCTCGTCTCGAACAACTAGCGAGAACCTTCACGCTGCGCGCGGACGTTCCGGGAGCGCGCTCGGGACGTCCGCGCGTGGCGCGTTCACGTCACGCGTCGCGCCGTGCATGCGACGGACGCGCGCGCCGTGTCACCAGGATTTTTTTTCGTCCCGTGTTGCCCCACGTCAACGCGGGGAGCGAACGATTCCCGCTCGCGCTGAACACGTTTTCCGCACGTTTCCGATGCTGGCAGCCCTCGCGGGTCTTCGTTAGGGTCGACCCGTCGTCTACGCCTCCGGTGCACCGATGCGCCTGGGTGGGCGGCACTCCCAGATGTCTGCTGACCGTTCCGCGCGCGGACGTGCACGGACGACAGAGGCATCGGGGGGCGCTCAACGACGAGCGCGGTCACAGCCGGGAGGAGCGCAGAACGCGGGCCTCCACGAAGTCGTCGACCACGCAAGGGTGCGGAATCTTGTCGAACGTGATGTCGAGGCGCGCGCGCCTCTCCGTCCTGTCCGTCTCGCTCGTCCTCGCCATGGCCGCCGTCGGTTGCGCGTCGCGCAACGCGTCGAGCTCGGCGGGAAGGATCCCAGGCACGCGTGCCGGGTTCTCCCCCGGCGGTGCGATGGTGTGGGAGAACGACGCCGCTCTCGCGCGCGACCTCGACGCCGCGCGCTCGACCGGCGCCAAGTGGGTGCGCGTCGAGGTCAACTGGAACGCCATCCAGTCCGGTGGACCGAACTGGTGGCGTTGGGACTACCTCGACCGCATGGTGAGCCAGTTGAACGCGCGGGGCATGAAGATCCTCGGCACGCTCACGTACACGCCGGGGTGGGCGCGGCGATCGTCGTGCGCGGGTTCGATGTACTGCCCGCCCGCCAATCCCGCGGACTACGCGAACTTCGCGCGCAACGCCGCCGCGCGGTACGCCCGGTTCGGCGTGCACGACTGGGAGATCTGGAACGAGCCGAACCTGCCCGCGTGGTGGGCGAGCGGCACCAACGCAGCCGACTACGTCGCGCTGCTGAAGCCCGCGTACGTCGCGATCAAGAGCTCGGACCCGTACGCGACGGTCGTCACGGGTGGCGTCGCACCGCACGGTGATCTCGGTGCGACGCCGTGGGACCCGCAGAGCCCGGTCAACTACGTGAAGGCGATGTACGCCGCAGGCGCCCACGGATACTTCGACGTCTTGGGCACGCACCCCTACCCGCCGCTGCCCCACGACCCGCTCAGCGGCAAGATCGACTGGAACGCGCTGCTCCAGACGACCTGGCTCCACAGCATCATGAGCAGCAACGGTGACGGGAACAAGCAGATCTGGGGGACCGAGTACGGCGCACCGACCGGACCCGCGGGCTACACGTTCACCGTCGCGCCCAACACGCAGGCCCAGTACATCGTGACGGGCCTCCGGTACTGGTCGAGCCTGCCGTACACGGGCCCGTTGTTCATCGACAACGTGCGCGACGCGCCGACGCAGCGCTACGACGACTGGCACGACAACATGGGGATGCTCTACCAGAACTTCGTGCCGAAGCCGGCGCTCGGCGCGATGTCGTCGGTCATCCAGCACTAGCTCCCGCCCGACCCCCAGCGCATCGGAACGGCGCGTCCCTCGCGGGCGCGCCGTTCCGCGTCCGGCGCGAGACGAGGGAGAGGCCTGGTTGCCATCGCACGACCGGGCCCACTAGACACGGCCCCGGATGGAGTTCGGGATCTTCAACAGCCTCTACCTCCCGCATCACCTGCGCGACGCCGACCCGCAGCACGCGGAGCACAACCGGTTGCGCGACGAGATCGAGTGGACGAAGGCCGCCGACCGCGCCGGGTTCAAGTACGCGTGGGCGACCGAGCACCACTTCCTCGAGGAGTACTCGCACCTGTCCG
Organism: Acidimicrobiia bacterium; assembly: GCA_035651955.1. Lineage (NCBI taxonomy): Bacteria > Bacillati > Actinomycetota > Acidimicrobiia > Acidimicrobiia bacterium. The sequence continues at coordinate 19,926 of DASRES010000004.1, read as the reverse complement.
CGAACGAGTCGTTCCTCGCGTACGTCGCGGGCGTGACCAACCGGATCCACGTCGGCTCGGGCATCTTCAACATCACGCCGCCCGTCAACCACCCCGCGCGTGTCGCGGAGCGCGTCGCGGTCCTGGACCACCTCAGCGGTGGACGGTTCGAGTTCGGCGTCGGCCGCGGCTCGTCGACGACGGAGCAGCGCGGGTTCGGCATCGAGGACCCCGAGCTGACGAAGGCGATGGTCGACGAGGTCCTCCCGCAGTTCGCGCGGATGTGGCGCGAGACGAGCTACTCGTTCGACGGTCGCTTCTTCTCGATGCCGGCGCGCAACGTGCTGCCGAAGCCGTACACCGATCCGCACCCACCGATCTGGATGGCGGCCGGCAACCCGTCGACCTTCGAGAAGGCGGCCCGCATGGGTGTCGGCGTCCTGTGCTTCACGATGGGCTCGCCAGAGCAGCTGAAGCCGCTGATCGAGGTCTACAAGCGCGAGATCGAGCACGCGGAGCCCGTCGGCGACTACGTCAACGACAACATCATGGTGACGAGCCAGATGCTGTGCCTGGAGGACGGGCAACGCGCGCGTGACATCGCGTGCAACATGACGTCCGGGTACCAGAACAGCCTCGTGTTCCGGTATCTCGACACGTTCCCGAAGCCGCCCGGCATCCCGACCTGGCCCGAGCTGATCCCCGAGCCGACCCCGGAGCGGCTCGAGCAGGGCATCCGCGCGGGGACGGTCTGCATCGGCACGCCGGAGGAGGTCGACCGCGCGGTCTCCACGTACGAGGCCGCGGGTGCCGACCAGCTCGTGTTCGGCATGCTGTCGACGACGATGCCACTCGACATCGCGATCGAGGCCGTCGAGACGTTCGGACGTCAGGTCCTGCCCGAGCACGACCGGGACCCGGTGCACAGCACGCGGCGGCAACGCGAGGCGCAGCTCGCGGCGCGTCACGCGTAGCCGGCATGCTCGACGGCGTCCGCGTCCTCGACTGCACGCGCGGGATCCCGGGTGCGTACTGCACCAAGCTGCTCGCGGACGCGGGTGCCGACGTCGTCAAGGTCGAGCCCGACGGCGGCGACCCCTTGCGGCACTGGACCGCGTCGCACGTCGGCCTGGCCGACGGCGACGACGGCGCGCTGTTCCGGTTCCTGCACACCTCCAAGCGCTCGGTGACCGCGGCCGGCGGCTGGCTCGACGGCGCCGACCTCGTCGTCGAGAGCGGCGACCTCGACGTCGACGCGCTGCGGCGCGCGCGTCCGGACCTCGTCGTCGTCTCGATCACGCCGTTCGGGCGCCGCGGTCCGTGGGCGGGCCGTGCTGCGACCGAGTTCACGCTGCAGGCCTGGTGTGGCTCGACGGGAGCGCGCGGCCGGTTCGACGAACCGCCGTTGTCCGCGGGCGGGCGCATCGGCGAGTTCGTCGCCGGGACGTACGCCGCCGTCGCGGCGGCGGCGCTCGTGCGCGTGCGTGAGCGCACGGGCCGCGGCGACCACGCCGACGTCTCGATGCTCGAGGCGATGTCCGTCACGATGAACACGTACGCATCGGTGTTCGCGGAGTTCCTCGGCTGGCCCGACATCCGCGGGCCGGCGCGCACGATCGAGATCCCGTCGATCGAGCCGACCGCGGACGGCTACGTCGGCTTCTGCACGATCACCGCGCAGCAGTTCCAGGACTTCCTCGTGCTCATCGAGCGCCCCGACCTGCTCGACGACACCGACTTCGCGTCGTTCGCGGGCCGGACCCGGCGCATGGACGAGGCACTCACGACGATCCACGCGTGGACCACCAAGCACACGACCGCCGAGATCATCGACCACGCGTCGCTGATGCGGATCCCCGTCGCCCCGATCGGCAACGGCGAGAACGTCACGCGCTTCGACCACTTCGTCGAGCGCGGCACGTTCGTGCGCCACCCCGGGCGCACGTGGCTGCAGCCGCGCGTGCCATACCGGATCAGCGGCCTCGAGCCGCGCCCGTTCACGGAGCCGCCACGAGTCGGCGAGCACGACAATGACGCGCCCTGGCCACCGCGCGCACCGGAGGAGAGCGACGCGCGCGACCGCCGCCTCCCGCTCGACGGAGTCCGAGTGCTCGACTTCACCGCGTTCTGGGCGGGGCCGTCGGCGACGCACATGCTCGCGGCGCTGGGTGCGGACATCGTGAAGGTCGAGTCGATCCAGCGTGTCGACGGCATGCGGTTCTCGTCGACGCGTCCACCGAACGTCGACCAGTGGTGGGAGTACGGGCCCGTCTTCCACGGCGCGAACGTCAACAAGCGCGCGATCACGCTCGACCTGGGACGCGACGAGGGAGTCGCGCTCGCGAAGCGGCTGATCGAGCAGTGCGACGCCGTCGTCGAGAATTTCACGCCGCGCGTCATGGACGGGTTCGGCCTGACGTGGGACGTCGTGCACGCGACGAACCCGCGCGCGGTGATGGTCCGGATGCCCGCGTTCGGCCTGGGCGGTCCGTGGCGCGACCGCCCCGGCTTCGCCCAGACGATGGAGCAGATCAGCGGGATGGCGTGGGTGACCGGGTTCCCGGACGGCGCGCCGCTGATCCCCCGGGGCGCATGCGACCCGCTCGCGGGCATGCACGCGGTGCTCGCGTTCCTGCTCGCGCTACGCGACCGCGAGCGCACGGGCGAGGGCCATCTCGTCGAGGTGACGATGGTCGAGGCCGCGCTGAACGTCGCAGCCGAGCAGGTCGTCGAGCACGGCGCGTACGGCGTGCTGCTCGGCCGCGAGGGCAACCACGGCCCGGGCGCCGCGCCACAAAACCTCTACGCCGTCGCGGGGGAGGACGAGTGGGTCGCGCTCGCGATCGCGGACGACGAGCAGTGGCACGCGCTGCGCACCGTGCTCGGCGATCCGGAATGGGCGCGCGACCCGGCGCTCGACACGATGGACGGGCGCCGCCGGTCCCAGCATCTCGTGGACGACGAGCTCGCCCGTTGGTTCGCAGGACGCGACCGCGACGACACGGTCGCGGCGCTGCTCGACGCCGGCGTCCCCGCCGCGCCCGTCCTGCACCCGCGGGAGATCCAGCACAACCCGCAGCTCCAGGCACGCCGCTTCTTCGAGACGATCGAGCATCCCGTCGTCGGCAGCTACGAGATCCCGACCGTGCCCTTCCGCTTCGCGAGTCGCGGCGACGAGCCGTGGATGCGACGCCCACCGCCCGTCGTCGGCCAGCACAACGACGAGGTCCTCGGCGAGCTGCTCGGCCTCGACGACGCCGAGCGCGCGCGCCTGCGCGACGAGAAGCTGATCGGCGACCGCCCGCTCGGCGTCTGACCCGTCCGCCCCACGGTTCTGTGAAGCGTCAGACACACATCGTGTGCATGACGATTCACAGAATGCGTGGCGCGCGTCAGTAGCCGGCCGCGACGTCGACGACGCCGAGCATCGGCGCGCGCTGCTGGTACCGCTGCAGGTTCTCCGTGAACACGCCGAGGAGCAGATCGGCGGCGTCCGGCATGCTCCACGAGATGTGCGCGCTGAGGCGCACCTTCGGGTGCGAGTAGAGCCAGTGCCCCTCGGGCAGCGGCTCGGGATCGACCGTGTCGAGCGACGCGCGGGCGACCGTGCCGTCGTCCAGCGCGACCCGCAGCGCGTCCTGGTCGACGAGCGCGCCACGCGCGATGTTCACCAAGTGCACGCCGGGCTTCATCGCCGCGAACGCGGCCGGGTCGAGGAGGTGGTGCGTCTCGGGCGTCGCCGGCGCGGTGACGACGACGTGATCGGCGTCGCGCAAAACGTCCTCCAACGACCCGACGACGTCGACGCCCTCGACCGGCGACGGCGAATCCGTGCGCCGCAGCGCGCGCACGCGCATCCCGAACGCCAGCGCGCGCTCCGCGACCGCGGTGCCGATGCCGCCGAGACCGATCAGCGCGAGCGTCCGGCGGTAGAGCGTGCCGAGCTGACCGCCGACCGGGAAGTTCCAGTGCTGCGGCTTCTCCGTGATCCACGCGTCCGGCAACCGCTTCTCGAACGCGAGCATGACGGCGAGGACCCACTCGGAGATCGGGATCGCGCTCGCGCCGCGTGAGCACGTGAGCAGCCGGCCGTCGAGCGTGTCGAGCGGGAAGTGGTCCACGCCCGTGCCGAACGCGTGGACCCAGCGCACGCCGTGCCCGAGCACGTCGGCGATGTTGTCGCTCCCGCGCGCCGCGGTGAGGAGGACCTCGCCCTGCGCCTCGTCGGGGACCGGTCCCGTGCCGGGGACCACGGTCGTCGTCACACCCGGAACCGCGCGCTCGATCCGGCGCGCGATGTCGTCACCGAGCTGGCAGAGGACGTTCACCGCTCGACGCCCGGCGGGTCGAGCAGCCGGCGCCCCGCGGTGAACCCACCGTCGACGGGCAGCGCCACGCCGGTCACGAACGAGGCGTCGTCACTGGCCAGGAACAGCGCGGCCGCCGCGACCTCGTCCGCTCGGCCGCGCCGGCCCATGGGGTGCCAGTTCGTGAACCGGTCGAGCACGTGCTGGAGACCGGGGTCGTGGAGCATCGCGGTGAGCGGGGTGTCGATGAGGCCCGGGCACAGGCAGTTGACCCGCACGCCGGACGGCGCGAAGTCGACGGCCATGTTGCGCGTGAGCAGGATCACGCCGCCCTTCGACGCGTTGTACGCGGCCTGCCCCTGGAACCCCTCGATCCCCTCGATGCTCGCGAGGTTCACGATGCTGCCCGAGCGCTGCTCGAGCATCGTGGGCACGACGTGCTTCGACACGAGGAACGTGCCCGTCAGGTTGATGCCGATGACGCGCTCCCACTCGGCCGCGTCGATCATGTCGACAGAGCCGGCGGTCGCGACACCCGCCGCGTTCACGAGCACGTCGATCCGGCCGAAGCGCGCGACGACGTCGCGCGCCATCGCGGAGACCGCGTCCTCGTCGCGCACGTCGCCGGTCCAGCACGCGGACTTCGGCGCGGCCTGCTCGACGGCGCGCCACTGCTCGGCCGGCGGCTCGTTCACGTCGAACCCCGCGAGGGTGGCACCCTCGGACGCGAAGCGCGTCGCGCACGCGTTCCCGATCCCCGACGCCGCGCCCGTCACGAGCGCGACCTTGCCATCCAGTTGCCCCATGGCCGGGCAGACTACCGACGCGACGGTCAGTCCGGGACGTGCGGCCCGGCGCCGACGTTGGGATCCGCGGCGAGCTCCGCGTCGAGATGCTCGAGACCCTGATCGAGCGGCGCGAGCGCGCCGAAGCGCGCCAGCATCACCAGCCCGTACGCGACGAGCACGACGCCCGCACCGCCGATCGTCACCCGCAGCCCGACGAGGTCCGCGAGCCAACCCTCGATCAACGCGCCGAACGGCACGCCCGCGAGCAGTCCCATCAGGTAGATCGACAGCACGCGACCGCGGTACGTCTCGGCGACGCGGATCTGTGTCGACGTGTTGAGCGACACCGAGATCATGAGGTACGCGACGCCCATGAAGAACAGCGCGGCGAGACCGAGCCCGTACAGCGGCGTCCCGGCGAGCGCGAACACCGACGCGGTGTAGACGGCGAGGCCGGTCATCGCCATGCGCGAGCGCAGCACGCGGTCGCCGTACACCGACATGATCAACGCGCCGAGGACCGCGCCGGCTCCAAACATGCCGACCAGGAGCCCGTACTCGGCCTTGCCGACGTGGAACTGCTGGTCCGCGATGGCCGGCGCGAGCTGGATGATCGCGCTGCCGAAGAAGGACACGACGGAGATCGTCACGACGGCGAGCAGGAGCGAGATGCGCGCCCGCACGTACGCGAGCCCGGCCCGGAAGTGCTCCAGGTAGCTGGCGGTCGGTGCCTCGACCGGGGCGGGGCGAGGATGCACGAGCAGCAGCGCGCCGATCACGAGCAGGAACGACAGCGCGTTCGCCATGAAGCTCGTCGCGGGACCGAACGCGGCGAGCACGAGGCCGGCGAGCATCGGTCCGAACGCCCGCGCACCGGTGAACTGCATCGAGTTCAGCCGGACCGCTCCGAGCATCGTGTCACGTGGCACGAGCTGCGGGACGAACGACTGCCACGACGTGATGTTCACGCCCGACGCGACGCCGTAGACGAGCAGGTGCACGAGGAGCACCCACGGCGACGCGACACCCGCGACCCACACGGCCCAGAGCGAGAACGCGACGACCATCTGCGCGCTCTGGGTCACGAGGATGATCGCCCGGCGCGAGAAGCGGTCGGCGAGCGAGCCCGACCACGGACCGACGACGAGCGCGGGGAAGAAGTTCGCGAACGCGGCGATGCCGAGCCACGCGCCGGAGCTCGTCATCCGGTACAGGACGTACGGCACCGTGATGCTCTGCATCCAGCTGCCCGTGTTCGAGACGATCGCGGCGGTCCAGAACAGCGCGAAGTCGCGGTACCGGAAGGCGAGGAACGCGTGACGGAGACCGAAGGGGCGCTCCTCCGCGTCCCGGGCGCCCGCCGCGGCCGCCGTCGTCACGCGCCGAAGCCCTCCAGCATCCGCGCCACGTCGCCCGTGCCGGCGGGCATCGGCGTCAGCACGCCGTCGTCCATCACCTCGTCGAAGTGGTCGCGCACCGACTCGGGCGTCATGGCGCGGTCGCGCCGGCCGTCGGTCACCGCCAGCACGACACGCCCGATGTAGCCGCCGCCCACGCTGAAGCACTCGCCCGTCACGCCGCACGACTCGTGCACGAGCCACGCGACGAGCGGCGAGATCATGTCGGGCGACAGCCAGTCGAAGAGCGCGGGCGACGCCGGGATCGGGCCGAAGCCACCGGGTCGCGTCTTCGCGTTCGGTGCGACGACGTTCACGTTGATCCCGTGCGCGCGCCCTTCCAGCGCGAGCACACGGGTCAGCCCGACGACGCCCATCTTCGCGGTCGCGTACGCGGCCATGTTCGGCACGCCCCACAGACCCGCGCCCGACGACACGTTGACGACCCGCCCGAAGCCCTGCGCCTGCATGTGCGGCCACGCAGCGCGAGTGACGTTGAAGTGCCCGCCGAGCTGTGACGCGAACACGGCGTCGACGAGCTCGGGGCCGTAGTCCTCGAACGGGGCCTGGCGCACGACGCCGGCGTTGTTCACGACGACGTCGACGCGGCCGAACGCGTCGAGCGCGGTCGCGACGATCGCCTCGCCGCCCTCGGGCGTCGCGACCGACTCGGTGCTGGCGACGGCGACACCCGGGCCCTCGGTGCGCCCGATCTCGTCGACGACCTCGTGCGCGGGATTCGTTACCGGCGCGGCACCCGACCCGTCGGTGTCGCTGATCGCCACGCCGACGTCGTTCACGACGACCCGCGCGCCACGCGCGGCGAGCAGGCGCGCGTACGCACGGCCGAGGTTCCGGCCGGCGCCGGTGACGATGGCGACCCGGCCGTCCCACCGCAGCTCGTCCATCACCCTGGTCTACCCCATGCCGCCGGAGGCGGGCCGAGGCCTCAGGCTGTAGAACGTTGGGCCGTGGACGTACGCGAGATCGCGACCGGGCTGGCGTTCCCCGAGGGACCCGTGGCGCTGACCGACGGCAGCGTCCTCGTCGTGGAGATCCGCCGCGGGACGCTCACCCGGGTGACACCCGACGGCGGCGTCGACGTCGTCGCGGACCTGGGCGGCGGACCCAACGGCGCCGCGATCGGACCCGACGGCGCGGTCTACGTCTGCAACAACGGCGGGTTCACGTGGACCCAGCTCGGCGATATCCACGTCCCCCTCGACCTGAAGACGGGGAGCAACGAGCCACCCGAGTTCGCCGGCGGCTGGATCGAGCGCGTCGACCTCGCGACGGGCGCGACGACGGTGCTCTACCGCGAGTGCGGCGGTCACCGGCTGCGGAGCCCGAACGACATCGTGTTCGACGAGACCGGCGGGTTCTGGTTCACCGACCTCGGCAAGACCCGCGCGCGCGACGTCGACCGCGGCGGGCTCTACTACGCGCAGCCCGACGGGTCGTCGATCGTCGAGGTCGCGTACGGCCTGTGGGGGCCGAACGGCGTCGGCCTCTCTCCCGGCGGTGACCGCGTGTACGTCGCGGAGAGCTTCACGGGCCGGCTGGTCGCGTGGGACCTCGACGGGCCGGGCCGCGCCCGCGACCGGCGCGGCACGTGCGTCGCCGCGACGCGTTCGCACTTCGACTCGCTCGCAGTCGAGGCCGACGGCACGGTGGTGGCTGCCGCGCTACCGGACGGGCTGTGTGCGATCACTCCCGACGGCGCGCGCGTCGAGTACACCGCGCTCCCCGACCCGCTGACGACGAACATCTGCTTCGCGGGCGACGACGCGCGCACGGCGTACGTCACGTTGTCCGGGTCGGGGCGGCTCGTCGCCATCGACTGGCCGCGTCCCGGTCTGCGGCTCGCGTTCGACGCCTGACCGACGCCACGGAGTGTCCCGCATGCCGACGATGGCAGAGCTGTTCCGCGACCGTGCCCGCGACGAGCACACCGCCATGCTCTTCGAGGACGACTCGTGGACGTACGAGGAGCTCGTCAGAGCCGCGGCGGAGCGGGCGTCGTTGCTTCGTGCCGTGCTGCGTCCGGGCCCGCCGCACGTCGGCGTGCTCCTCGACAACGTTCCCGAGTTCCCGATGTGGCTGGGCGCGGCCGCGCTCGCCCGCGCCACCGTCGTCGGGATCAACCCGACGCGACGCGGCGCCGAGCTCGCGCGCGACATCCGCCACGCCGACTGCCAGCTCGTCGTCACCGAGGCCGCGTACCGGCCGCTGCTCGACGGGCTCGACCTCGGGCTCGGCGACGAGCGCATCCTCGTGGTCGACACGAGCGAGTACCGCGCGCAACTCGGGTCGCACGCAGGTGCACCCGTCGGCGGTGACGACGCCGATCCCGGCGACCTCTACCTGCTCTTGTTCACGTCGGGCACGTCCGGCGCGCCGAAGGCGTGCCTGTGCTCGCAGGGCCGCCTCGCCCGCATCGGCCAGATCGTCGCCAAGAACTACGCGCTCGAGGCCGACGACGTCGTCTACGAGGCGATGCCGATGTTCCACTCGAACGCGCTGATGGCCGGCTGGGCGCCGGCGCTCGCGGGCGCCTGCACCGTCGCGCTCCGGCGGAGGTTCTCGGCGTCCGGCTTCCTCCCCGACGTGCGCAACTTCGGCGTCACGTACTTCAACTACGTGGGCAAGCCGCTCTCGTACATCCTCGCGACGCCGGAACGACCGGACGACGCCGACAACACGCTCCGGCGCGTGTTCGGCAACGAGGGGGCCGAGCGCGACATCGAGCGCTTCGCGAAGCGGTTCGGTTGCCACGTCACGGACTCGTACGGCAGCACGGAGGGTGGCGCGGTCGTGCAGCGCGTCCCCGGTCAGCCGCCGGGCTCGCTCGGCAAGGCGCCCGAAGGCACGGTCGTGCTCGACCCGCAGACGGGCCGGGAGTGCCCGCCCGCGCGCTTCGACGACGCCGGCCACCTCCTGAACCCCGACGAGGCGATCGGCGAGCTCGTCAACAAGCTCGGCGCGCTCGGGTTCGAGGGCTACTGGAAGAACGACGACGCCAACGCGGCGCGCGTGCGGGACGGTTGGTACTGGACGGGCGACCTCGCGTATCGCGACGCGGACGGCTGGTTCTACTTCGCGGGCCGCGACTTCGAGTGGCTGCGCGTCGACGGTGAGAACTTCGCCGCGGCGCCCATCGAGCGCATCCTCGAACGCCATCCCGACGTCGTCCTCGCCGCCGTGTACGCGGTCCCGGCCGTCGACGTCGGCGACGAGGTGATGGCCGCGCTGCAGCTCCGCCCCCGCGCGACGTTCGACCCCGACGCGTTCCTCGCGTTCCTCGACGCGCAGGAAGACCTCGGGACGAAGTGGGCGCCGCGGTTCGTGCGCCTGATGGAGGAGCTGCCCGTCACGCAGACGAGCAAGGTCCTGAAGCGTGCCCTCCGCCGGGATCGTTGGGAGACGGGCGACGAGGTCTGGTGGCGTGCCGACAAGCACGGACCGTACCGCCGGATGACGCACGAAGACGTGGCCGCGTTGCGCGACGAGTTCGCGCGCCGCGGCCGGAGCGACGCGCTCGAGGCGGTGTGATGCTGGACGGGCGGGTCGCGGTCGTGACGGGCGCGGGGCGAGGCATCGGGCGCGCGGAGGCGCTGCGTCTCGCGGCGTACGGAGCGCGGGTCGTCGTCAACGATCTCGGTGTGGCGACCGACGGGAGCACGACGAGTGAGACGCCCGCCGACGAGGTGGTCGGGGAGATCCGCGCCGCGGGCGGTGACGCGATCGCGGACGCCAGTGACATCTCGCGTGTGGACGGCGGCGAGGGTGTGGTGCAGGCCGCGCTCGATCGCTGGGGGCGCGTCGACGTCGTCGTGAACAACGCGGGGATCGGCCGCCCGCACATGGTGTTCAACATGGAGCCGTCCGAGTGGGACGACGTGCTGCGCGTCCATCTCGGCGGCACGTTCGCGGTGACCCGGGCCGCGTGCCGCTGGTGGCGGAGCGAGGCCAAGGCCGGACGGGGCGAGGGCGGCCGCGTCGTGAACACGTCGACCGGTCTGTTGCTGTACGGCGGCGCCGGGCAGTCGAACTACGTCGCTGCAAAGGCGGGCGTGATCGCGTTCACGGAGGCGGTCGCGACGGAGATGGCGCCGTACGCCGTCACCGCGAACGCGGTCATGCCGTCGGCCCGGACCCGGTTGGCTGCGATCGGCTGGCGCATCGACCGGTCCCGTGAGCGTGAGGAAGCGTTCGACCCGACCGACCCGAACCACGTCGCCGAGTTCGTGTGCTACCTCGCGTCACCCGCGGCGGCGTGGATCAGCGGTCAGACGTTCCAGGTCCGGGGCGGGACCGTCGAGCACGTGCGCACGTGGGAGGTGGACACGCACGTCGAACGGCACGACGCCGGCTGGACCGTCGCCGACCTCGCGCACGAGATCCCCCGCATGTTCGGTGCCGGCGCCAAGCGGGCCGACCCGCCGCCGAAGGAGTGGCAGGACCAGTACCGGTCCCGCGGCACGTCGGCGACCGCGCCGCCCTCCTGATTGTCGGCGGCCGGCGGCTACCGGTCGACGCCGAGGATCAGCGCGCTGGTCGGGACCATCGTGCCCGCGGTGACGAGGACGTGCTCGACGTCGGGCACCTGGTTCACCGACGTGCCGCGCACCTGGCGCACCCCTTCGGCGATGCCGTTCATCCCGTGGATGTACGCCTCGCCGAGCTGCCCACCGTGCGTGTTGACGGGGAGGCGGCCGCCGAGCTCGATGTTGCCGTTGGCGACGAAGTCCTTCGCCTCGCCGCGCGCGCAGAACCCGAACTCCTCCAGCTGCGGGAGCGCGAGCGGCGTGAAGTGGTCGTAGATGACCGCGGTCTGGATGTCCTCGGGGCCGAGACCGGTGGTGTTCCACAGCTGCCGCGCGACGAGCCCCATCTCGGGCAGGCCCGTGATCGACGGGCGGTAGTAGCTCGTCATCATGTCCTGGTCGTCGCCCGCGCCCTGCGCGGCGCTGTTCACGATCGCGGGCGGGTGCGGGAGGTCACGCGCGCGTTCGGGCGTCGTCACCAGCAGCGCCTGCGCGCCGTCGCTCTCCTGGCAGCAGTCGAGCAGGTGCAGCGGCTCGACGATCCAGCGCGACGCCTGGTGGTCCTCGAGCGTGATCGGCTGCTCGTAGAACCACGCCTTCGGGTTGGTCGCGGCGTGCTTGCGGTCCGCGACCGCGATGCGCCCGAAGTCCTCGCTCGTGGCGCCGAACTCGTGCATGTAGCGACGGGCGAACATCGCGACCCATTGCGCGGGTGTCAGGAGCCCGAACGGCGAGTACCACGAGAAGTGCGCCATCTCGGCGTTGGCGACGGGCGCGCGGCCCTGCACGCCCGCCCCGAAGCGGTTCCCGGAACGCTCGTTGAACGCGCGGTAGCACACGACGTAGTCGGCGACACCGGCGTTGACCGCGAGGACGGCCTGCTGCACGGTCCCGCACGCCGCGCCGCCGCCGTGGTGGACCCGCGAGAAGAAGGTGAGCTCACCGATGCCCAGGCTGCGCGCGATCTCGATCTCGGGATTGGTGTCGGCCGTGTACGTCACCATGCCGTCGACCTGGTCGGGCCGCAGCCCGGCGTCCTCGATCGCGGCCTGCACGGCCTCGCACGCGAGCCGCAGCTCGCTGCGCTCGGAATTCTTCGAGAACTCGGTCGCGCCGATGCCGACGATCGCGCCCGCGTCCTTCAACGAGTTCCGCTCGCTCACGCATCGCCTCCTGCGCGCGGGAGCGTCAGCGTCACGGTGCCCGAGACGTGGTCACCGAGCTCGTTCGCGCCGCGCACCGCGACCTCGACGACGCCGTCCTCCTTCTTGGTCACGGTGCCCGTCATGTGCATCGTGTCGCCCGGGTAGTTGGGCGCGCCGAGCCGGATCGACACCTTCTTCAGCACTGCGTCCGGGCCGGCCCAGTCGGTGACGAACCGGCCGACGAACCCGTTCGTCGACAGGATGTTCATGAAGATGTCCTTCGAGCCGCGCATCTGGGCGAGCCCGGGATCGTGGTGCACGTCCTGGTAGTCGCGGGACGCGATCGCGGTCGCGACGATGAGCGAGCGCGTGAGCTCGACGTCCAGCGGCGGCAGCTCGTCACCCACGCTGACGTCGTCGTAACGGAGCCCGGTCGCGTTGAACGTCATCGTCATGCTCCCGTCGCCGCGATCGTCCGCCCGAGGCGCGCGAGCGTGACGCTCGCGCCGCCGAGCGTGTCCTCGATCTGCTTGCCCCAGAGGAAGTACCGGTGGATCGGGTAATCGACGTCCGCGCCGAGCCCGCCGTGCAGGTGCTGCGTCGTGTGCACGACACGCTGCCCGGCGTCGGACGCCCACCACTTCGCGACGAGCACCTCGCGGGTGGCGTCCATCCCCTCGGACAGCTTCCACGCGGCCTGCCACATCGTGACGCGCATCGCCTCGGTGTCGATGTACGCGTCCGCGGCCTTGAGCGCGACGCCCTGGAACGTCGACAACGGCTTGCCGAACTGGTGCCGGTTCGACGTGTACTCGGCCGCCATCCGGACCGCGGTCTCCGCGACGCCGACCTGCAGCGCACACAATCCGACGAGCGCGCGATCGACGACCCACTCGAGGACCGTCGTGCCGTCACGGGCGTCGTCACCGCCGAGGATCTCCGCCGGCGCGGCAGTCAGCTTCAGGTGCGCGACGCGCTCGCGGTTCGTCGTGACGGCAGGCGTCACGTCGACCCCGCGCCCGCGCGCGTCGACCAGGAACACGCCGACGGCACCGGGCTCGTCCTCCATCAACGCGGGGACGAGCATCCAACGCGCCACGTGGCCCGCGGGGACGGACGGCTTGCGGCCGTCGAGGCGCCAGCCGTCGCCGCTGCGTGACGCGACCGCGGCCGGCGAGAACGGGTCGTTGGCACCCGGCTCCGAGAGCGCCGCGGTCAGGATCGTGTCGCCCGCGACGACGCCCGGCAGGATGCGCTCGCGCTGCTCCGGCGACCCGAACTGCGCGACCGGCAGCGCGCCGAGTACGAGCGTGGGCCACAGCGGGACGGGCGCGACGGCCCGACCCTGCTGCTCGAGGAGCAGGCACAGCTCGACGATCCCGAACCCGCTGCCCCCGGTGTCCTCCGGGAGCGCGATGCCGAGCAGGTTCGCGTCGGCGAGCGCCTGCCACAACGCTCGGTCGACACGCTCGTCGCTGCGCTCGACCTCCTTCACGCGCTCGACGGTCGCGTGCCCTGCGAAGATCTGCTCCGCGAGGTCACGTACCGCCTGCTGCTCTTCGCCGAAGCTGAAATCCACCGCTACTTCCCCGCGGGCCTGAACGCGGGCAGCGTGAGCTCGTCGTCGTACGCGACGAACTCGACCTGCACCGGCATGCCGATCGCGATGTCACCCGGTTCGACACCGACGAAGTCGGCGACGAGGCGCGTGCCCTCCGCGAGCTCGAACAACCCGACCGGCAGCGGGTAGTCGAACGCGGGCACCTGCGGGTAGTGGTTGACGACGAAGCTGTAGACGGTCGCTTGTCCGCTCGCCTCGACGGTGTCCCACTCGTACGAGCCGCAGTGCGGGCACACCGGCCGGGGCGGGTGCCGGAGGGTGTGGCAGCTCGCGCACCGCTGGATCAGGAGCTTGTGCTCCTTCGCGCCGTCGAAGAAGAACGCGTTGTCCTGGGTGATCGCGGGACGCGGTCGCGGCGGACGCTCGGCGGCCGGCTTCGCCGCCTGCCGGCCCGTGCCCGGCTTGAACTTGAGGATGCGGAAGCGCATCGTCCCGACGAGGTTGCCGTCGGGGTCGGTGTAGCGAACGAGCGTCGTCACGAAGTGCCCCACGCCGAGACCGGTCTGCTTCTCCTCGCTGACGGACTCGACGGTCGTCGTCGTCGAGAGATGCAGGCCGAGGTGGAGCTCCTGGAAGTACTCCTGCTCGCAGTTCGTCGCGACGACCGACGTGAACCCCGCGCCGTCGAGCAGGCCCATGAGCTCCTGCTGCACCGCGCTGCCGCCCGCGGTCGGCCGGAAACCGCGCATCACCCACGCCTGCAGGCTGACCGGCGGCGCGATGACACCGCCGTGCACGGAGCGGGCGGCCGCCTCCGCGTCGACGTAGACCGGGTTGGCGTCACCGATCGCCTCGACCCAGTGCCGGATCATCGCCTGGTTCACGGGATCCGCGCCCCGTTCGGGCGGGCCGTACTCTCGCCCCTCGAACGACCTCAGCTCGGCGAGGAACGCTTCCTTCTCGTCCTCGGCGACCGTCGCCACTCGACCTCCTATCGCGCGGTGCGGGCCATGCCCAGCCCGACGGCGGCGACGATCTCGCGCTGCACCTCGTTCACGCCGCCGCCGAACGTGTTGATCTGCGCGGCGCGCGCGGCGCGCTCGAGCTCACCGTGCAGCACCGCACCCGGCGACCGGTCCGGAAGGTAGGACGCGGCGCCGAGGATGCCGAGCAACGTGCGGTACACGTCGATGAGGCACTCGGTGCCGTACACCTTGACCGCGGAGGACTCCGCCGGCGTCAGCGTGTCGTTCGCGACCGCGCTCGCCATCCGCCAGTTGAGGAGCTTCATGGCCTCGAGCCGCGCGTGCGTGCGCGCGAGGTCCATCTGCACCCACGGCAGGTCGATCATGTTCAGCCCGTCGCCGCGGCCCGACTCGGTCTCCCGGCACCAGCGCTCGGTGTCGTCCCACAGGCGATGGGTCAGCCCGCCGAGCGCGGCGAGCCCGACGCGCTCGTGGTTGAGCTGGTTGGTGATGAGCCGCCAGCCGCCGTTGACCTCGCCGACCACGTTGTCCTTCGGGACGCGCACGTCGTCGTAGTAGGTCGCCGTCGTGACGACGTCGCCGACCGTCACGATCGGTGTGCACTTGAACCCGTCCGACGCGGTCGGGACGATGATCATCGAGATGCCCTTGTGCTTGGGCGCGTCGGGATCGGTGCGGCACGCGAGCCAGATGTAGTCGGCCTGGTTCGCGCCGCTCGTGAAGACCTTGTTGCCGTTGATGACCCACTCGTCGCCGTCGAGCACGGCGCGCGTCCGGAGCGAGGCGAGGTCGGTCCCCGACTCGGGCTCCGTGTACCCGATCGCGAAGTTGATCTCGCCCCGCAGGATCCCGGGGAGGAAGAAGTCCTTCTGCGCCTGCGAGCCGAACTTCATGATCGTCGGCCCGACGGTGTTGAGCGTGACGAAGGGGAACGGCGCTCCGGCGCGCTGCACCTCGTCGAAGAAGATGAATTGGTCGGTGGCGTCGCGACCCTGGCCGCCGTACTCCTTCGGCCAGCCGACCCCGAGCCAGCCGTCCGCGCCCATCTGCTTCACGATCGTGCGGAACAGAGGGCTGCCCTCTCCCGGCGGCCCGAGCTCGGCGCGCACCTCGGGAGTGAGCAGGCGACCGAAGTACTCGCGCAGCTCCCGGCGCAGGGCCTGCTGCTCAGGCGTGTAGTCGAGGAACATGAGACCTCCCGGGGAGGCGTGAATCTAACCGCGGGTCAGAGAACCGGGCATCCCGGGTCGGAGCGGGCCACGGCGTCGATCAGCGTGCGAGCCTCTCGCCGACGACCTGCTCGTCCGTGAGCCGCGCGAGCTCCGTGTCGTCGAGGCCGAGCTCGCCGCGCAGGATCTCCTCGTTGTGCTGGCCGAGCGTCGGTGGCCCGAACCGGTGCGGCCGGTCGAGGAACGAGAACCGCATCGGCCAGCCGGGATAGCGGCGGGTCCCGGTCTTCGGGTTGTCGAGATCCTGGTAGTACCCGCGCGCGACGAGCTGCGGCTCGTCGTACAGCTCGTTCGCGCGGAGTGGACGCGCCACGGGGATGCCGAGCGGTCGGAGCGCGCCGACGACGTCCGCGGCCGCACGCGTCGCGGTCCACGCCGCGAGTCGCTCGTCGAGCTCGTCGTGACGCTCGCGGCGCCCATCCTGCGTCTTCAGTGCCGGGTCGACCGCCCAGTCCGGCTCGTCGAGCGCGCGCACGAGCCGCGTCCAGTCGTCGTCGTCACGCACCGAGATCGCGACCCAGTCGGACGGCGTCGCGCCGGGTGCGCCGCCGTCGCCCGCACACGGGTAGACGCCCTGCGGCGCGCACCGCCGGTCGCGGTTCCCGTCCCGGTGCGCGACCCGGCCGTTCATCACCCAGTCGACGACCTGCTCGACGGTGAGGTTCACGCCCACCTCGAGCTGCGCGATCTCGATCATCTGGCCCTCGCCGGTGTGTTCGCGGTGCGAGAGCGCGGCCTGGATCGCGACGGCTGCGTGCATCCCGATGACCGGGTCGAGGAACCCGCCCGGGTTCATCGGGCGGTCGGGCCGACCGGTGACCGCGCACATCCCGCTCGCCTGCTCGATCCCCATCGCCCAGCCGACGTAGTCGCGCCACGGCCCGGCGAGCCCGAAGCCCGGCATGCGGACCATGATCACGTCGTCGCGAAGCGCGCGGAGCTGCTCGTAGCCGAGCCCGAACTGCTCCACGACACGCGCGGAGAAGTTCTCCACGACGACATCGGCGGTCACCAGCAACCGTTCGAGCAGCTCGCGGCCGGCGGCACGGGTGAGATCGAGCGTGACGTCTCGCTTGTTCAGGTTGGTGGCCTGCCAGATGCCGCTCCGGTCGTAGTAGTCGTCCCCCTCCTGCGGGAAGGCGCCCGAGAACCGGAAGCCGTCCGGTCGTTGCACGGACTCGACCTTGATGACGTCGGCCCCGAGCGCGCCGAGATAGAGGCTCGCGTAGGGGCCGGCCCAGAACGTCCCGAGATCGACGACCCGGATGCCGTCGAACGGCAGCGCCGGCGTCGCACGCGCGCGGTCCTCGCCCGTCGCGCGTCGAGGCTGGACGGCTTCCGCAGCGTCGTCGGACCCGAGTCGCGGCGCCGCGTTCCGCAGCACCGCAGGGGTGCGCCCGAGGCGCCACGCCGGTCCCGGGAGCGTGAGCGACGAACCGGGCTCGTCAACGAAGAACCGCCGCTCGCGGAACTGCGCGTTCTCGACGAGCGAGCGGCCGTCCGCGACCGGTGCCGCGGGGATGCGGAACGCCTGGCTCAGCTCGACGATCTCCTCGACCGTCCGCTCGTCGAGCCACGGCTGCAACGTCGCGTAGAAGCGGTCGAGCTCCGGTCCGCCCCAGCCGATCTCGGTCTGGCGGCCCGCGAACTCGTCGGCACCGACCATCGCACACACGTCCTGCCAGTGCTGCCCCGTGAGGCAGTTGATCCCGACCCAGCCGTCGCGGCAGCGCACGATGCCGGGGAGCGTCGAGTGACGCTGGTCGGGCGGCGGCAGCCCGAGCGCGCGCAGGCTCGCGTCGAACAGCATCGGGTACGCCAGCGTCCCCACCAGGCACTCGAACGCCGACAGGTCGACGACGACCGGCTCCTCGCGCGCCCGCGCGGCGCGCGCGGCGGTGAGCGCGGAGCACGCCGCGAACGACGCGACGGCGAACTCGGGGAGCCGACCGCCCACCTGCGCGGGCGCGCGCCCCGGAACCCCGTGAGCGGAGACCCACCCGGCCGTCGTCTGGAGCGTGAGCTCGGTCGTCGGCAGATCGCGTGACGGGCCGGTCTGCCCGTACGCGGAGATGCGCACGAGCGCGAGGGCGGGGTTGACGGCGGTGAGCCGGTCCGGCCCGAGGCCCACGTCCTCGAGCGCACCGGCGCCGAGACTCTCGACGACGACGTCCGCGCTCGCGACGAGCCGCTCCACTCGCGTCGCCGCGGCAGGGTCCCGGAGGTCGGCGACGATGCTGCGCTTGCCCGTGTTCAGCGCGCGGAACAGCCCGCCCGTCTCGCGCGCGGGTACGTCGTCGGGAAACGGTCCCCACGCGCGCAGCGTGTCGCCGTCGGGCGGCTCCACCTTGACGACGTCCGCACCGAGGTCGGCGAGCAACCGCGTGGCGTAACCGGCCGCGATCTCGCCGCCGATCTCGATCACGCGCACCCCGGTGAGCGCCTGCGGGCGCTCCGGATCCACGATCACACCCGGTCAGTGTGGGGCAGCACAATTGACGACAATAGAGAGGACACCGTTCGGGCGAGACGGCAACAGGAGGGAGGTCGCGAGCTCGATGCCCGTCGTCATCGGGGTGCTCCTGGCCTTGCTCTGGCTGTTCGCGCTCCGCCGCTGGTACCGGCAGGCGCCGACACCACTCGAGTCCGTCGAGCACCAGCAGCGCGCGCTCGACGCGCTGCAGCACGCGGCGTCGCGCGCCCGCACGCGACCCGGAGCCGAGCACGCGAACCCCTCCGACGTCATCCCCAGCCGCGTCCCGCGTGACTTCCGGGCGCCGCGCTCGTTCGCGCCGATCGCGGTCGCGCTGGTCGGCACCCTCGTCCTGGCCGGCGTCGGCGCCGTCTGGTGGATCGGGCGCTCGAGCAGCAACAAGCAGTCGGCGACGCCGGCGACGTCCGCCACACACCGCCGTGCCGTCTCGACGACCACGACGACCGCACCGCCGACCAGCACGACGACCACGACCGCCCCACCCGCGCTGGCGACGATCACGTCGCAGAGCTCGGGCAGCGTCACGGTCAGCGTCAACCAGCCGTCGTTCACGGTCGCGATCGACGCGAGCGCGCCGTGCTGGGTGCGCGCGCAGCCCGCGCAGCAGGGTACGAATCCGTTGTTCCAACGCACGCTGCAAGCGGGCGAGACGCAGGCGATCCCGGTCACCGGCGGCCTGGATCTGCGCCTCGGTGCCGCGAACAACGTGACGCTCACGGTGGACGGGCAACCGCTCGCGCTGCCGAAGCAGACCGGGCAGGTCCTCTCCGTCACCTTCACCGGGAGCACCAATGGAGCATGACGACCTCGCCCACGAGGATCGCGACGACACGCCGGACGGCCTCGCCGCGCTGCGCAATCGCGGGCGGACGCACGTGCCGCCGAAGCGGTCGGGCAACCTGCACGGCGTCAACGAGGCGCAGCGCTGGGCCGAGTTCGGCCGCTTCGTCGCCGAGCGGCGCGAGGAGCTGGGGCTCGGGCGACGGGCTGCGGCGAAAAGGGCCAAGCTGACCGAGTCGACGCTGCGCGCGCTCGAAGCCGGATACCAGACCGCGTACGGCGGCGTCCGCGTCCTCCCGAACCTCGCGCCCGGCGAGCTCGACGACCTGGCCGCGGCGCTCGAGGTGGACCCCGACGAGCTGCGCGGCCGGCTCGGGCGGCCCGCGCCCCACCTCGTCGACGCGTCACACGCACGGGACACGACCGACGCGCGCGTCGTCGCGCTCGCGCAGCGCATCTCGACGCTCGACGAGCGCGACCGCCAGCTCGTCGAAGCGCTCGTCGACCGCCTGCTGGAGCGCAGCTAGGAGACGGCTGTCGCGGCGAGCGCGCGAGCGCGACCGCCGAACCTGCGCTTTGGTGGAACGGACACCCGAGCGGTGTCGAATCCATCAGAGCTCGGCCGGGGGCGTCAGCTCGAGAGCAGCTCCCGGAACGGCAGGGTCTTGTCGGGGCGCGCCTCCGCGGGAAGGCCGAGGACGCGCTCGCCGATG
>DASRES010000003.1 GCA_035651955.1 Acidimicrobiia bacterium | reverse complement strand
GATCCCGATGAGTGCCTGCGCCTGCTGCGTGAGGAGTCGTACGTCGGCCGGCTCGCATTCGTCGTGGACGGTCGGCCCCTCGTCCTGCCCGTCAACTACGTGGCCGACGGCTCGTCGATCGTCTTCGTCACCCCGTCCGGTACCAAGCTGAGCGCGCTGCGTGACGGCGCGGCCGTCGCGTTCGAGATCGACCAGAGCCGCGCGCTGTACCACACCGGGTGGAGCGTCCTCGTCCAGGGGCACGCCCACGAGGTCACCGACGAGGACGAGATCGCGCGCCTGCAGCGCGGACCGCTGCGGTCGTGGGCCGAACCGAAGGCCGGCCACTGGGTGCGCATCACGATCGACGAGATCTCCGGCCGCCGGGTGGGGGACTGAGCGAGCGAGCCGTGAGGCGAGCGGGAGCGTGGCCCAGCGGCCCGGCAGCGCGAAGCGCTGCCAAGAGCGGAGACACGAGCGAGCGAGCCGGACTTCCTGCGGCCGGGACCTTCGGCACTGGTCACGGTGGCCGTTTGGGTCCATGCTCGAGGAGCACGACGACGGGGTCGTGGATCTGATCGTCGATCCGGTCGCGGATCTGTCGTGGAGTGGAAGATGGCCGAGATCTCCTGGCCCACCCTGGCGGCCTCCGGTACCCGTCTCGACTCGATGCCGTTCGACGAGCCGATCGTGCTCGCGTCCGACGTGACGTTGCAGACGGCGGCGCAGGCCATGGCCCGGTCCGGTCGGCGCGCGGTCCTCGTCGGGTCGTGGACCGTCGTGACCGAGACCGACATCAGCCGCGCGGTGGCGACGGGCCGCCCGCCGACGACGCTCGCCGCGGCCGTCGCCCGGCTCGACCCGGTCGTCGTATCGCGCGACGCGACCGTGCTCGAGGCGGTGACCTCGATGCTGCGCGCCTCGCGCAGCGAGTGCGTCGTCGTCGACAGCAGCTGGCGCGTCGTCGCGCTGGTCGAGCTCGGACGCGTCGTCGCGCACGCGTTCGGCGACACGGTGACGACGAACACCGAGATCGTCCTCGACGAGCTCGTCGGCGGGCGCGCCTGACGCGCGTTCACCTCGCGCGCTCGACCTCCGCGAGCCGGCGCGTGAGGTAGCCGCGCTCGGCGTCCGTCGGCGCGAGCGCGAGCGCGTCGCGATACGCGTCGACCGCGGCGCCGCTCCGACCCAGCCGGCGCAGCAGATCGGCGCGCGTCGCGGGCAACAAGTGGTACCCGCGCAAGGCGCCTGACGCATCGAGTGCGTCGACGATCGCGAGGCCGGCTCCCGGCCCATCCGCCATCGCGACCGCGACCGCGCGGTTCAGCTCGACCACCGGCGAGCGCGTCATGCGGGCGAGCTCTCCGTAGAGCGCCGCGATCTCGGCCCAGTCCGTCGCCTCGGGCTCGGCGGCGTCCGCGTGGCAGGCGGCGATCGCCGCCTGCACCTGGTACGGACCGGGCCGGCGGCGGCGCAGGGCTCGCTCCACGAGCGCGGTCCCTTCGTCGATGGCCGCACGGTCCCACCGAGACCGGTCCTGCTCCTCGAGCGGCACGAGGTGTCCGCTGTCTTCCACGCGCGCGTCACGCCGCGCGTCCTGGAGGAGCATGAGCGCGAGGAGCCCGAGCGCCTCGGGCTCGTCGGGCATCAACGCGACGAGCGTGCGCGCGAGGCGGATCGCCTCCGCGCACAACCCGCGCCGCACCAGGTCCGCACCTGCGCTCGCCGAGTACCCCTCGTTGAACAACAGGTACAGCACCGCGAGCACCGCGTTCGTCCGCTCCGGGAGCAGATGCGCGGGAGGCACGCGATACGGGATCCCAGCCTGCGCGATCTTGCGCTTCGCGCGCACCAGGCGTTGCGCCATCGTCGCCTCGGGGACGAGGAACGCGCGCGCGATCTCGGCGGTCGTCAGCCCCGCGAGCGTGCGCAGCGTCAACGCCACCTGTGCCTCGGTCGACAGTGCGGGGTGACAGCACGTGAAGATGAGCCGGAGCCGGTCGTCGGCGATCCCGCTGTCGTCGCCCGGGCCCGGCCCGCCGGGTTGCGAGAGCACGCCGACCTCCTGGAGCTTCGCGGCGCCGGTCGCCGCGCGCCGGAGACGGTCGATCGCGCGGTTGCGCGCGGTCGTCGTCAGCCAGGCGCCCGGAGTGCGCGGGACGCCGTCACGCCGCCACCGCTCGAGCGCCAGCGTGAAGGCGTCCTGCGCGCACTCCTCGGCGAGGTCCCAGTCACCGGTGACCCGGATGAGCGTGGCGACGACGCGGCCCCACTCCTCGCGGAAGGCCCGCGCGACCGCGGCCTCGACGTCGTCGCCGTCACCCATCGCCCGGTCACATCTCCCAGATCGGGCGCACCTCGATCGACCCGTGCGCGGCGGCCGGGATCCGCGACGCGACCTCGATGGCGTGGTCGAGGTCCTTCGCGTCGACGAGGAAGAACCCGCCGACCTGCTCCTTCGTCTCCGCGAAGGGGCCGTCCGACATGAGCACCTCGCCGTCGCGAACCCGGACGGTCGTGGCGGTCGTCGCGGGGCGCAGCCGCTCACCGCCCCGCAGGACGTCACCGAACTCCTCCATGAACGCCTGGTACTCGGGGCTCGCGCCCGACGCACCCTCGGCGGACGGGTCCGGCCCTTGCTCCTCGACGCAGATCAGCATGATGTAGCGCACGGTTCCTCCAAGTCGCTCGTGGACCAGCTTCGTCCCTCCGACGAACGGGCGCGAGCGGGATCGACACTCACAACCCGGAAATCCGAGAGGATGGTTCGATGGAGCTCGACGGCAGGGTCGCGATCGTCACGGGCGCGTCACGCGGGATCGGCAAGGCGCTCGCGGTGGGGCTCGCGGAACGGGGCGCATCCGTGGTGTGCGCGGCGCGGACGTTCGACGAGCAGCCCGACGGGCTGCCGGGCAGCGTCGCGGCGACCGCGGCCGCGATCACGGCATCGGGTGGACGCGCGCTTCCCGTCCGGTGCGACGTCGGCGTCGAGCGCGACCTCGACGGGTTGGTCGATGCCGCGATGCGCGAATACGGGCGCGTCGACGTGCTCGTGAACAACGCGATGGCACCGACGCGCGGCGCGTTCGACGACACGACCGTCGAGATGTGGGACGACTCGATGAGGACCAACGTCCGAAGCCTGTTCCTGCTCGCGAAGCTCGTCGTCCCGCACATGGCCGCGAACGGCGGTGGGAGCATCATCAATGTCTCGTCGGGCGGAGCGGACCACGCGGCGACGGCGGCGATGCCGCCCGGGTTCGTGACGTACGTGGTCGCGAAGGCGGCCATGGAGCGCTTCACGACCGCGCTCGCGCCGGAGGTCGCGGACCGGGGCGTCACCGTGAACGCGCTCCGACCGGGTGCGGTGAAGACCGAGCTCGCCACGCTCGAGCTCGGCGAGGACTTCGACTGGTCGGGTTGGAGCGCGCCCGAGGCGGTCGTCCCCGCGGTCGTGTTCCTCGCCGAGCAGATCGGCACGCAGTTCACCGGGCGGATCGTCGACTCGACGCAGTTCGGCCGGACCTGGCCGTGAGTCCGCCGCGCCCCGACGCGTTCGTGGCACGCTGACGCCCCGCGAAACGCAAGGGGGTCTCGATGCCTGGTGAGAGCGGAGCGTTCAACTTCGTGCTCCTGCTGCACATCTTGTCGGCCATCATCGGGTTCGGCGCGGTGTTCCTCAACGGGCTGTACGCGGCGCAGGCGAAGGCCAACCGCGGGCCCGGAGGCCTGGCGATCTCGGAGGCCAACTACAAGGTCACCTCGGTCGCCGAGAAGCTGATCTACGCGGTCCCGATCCTCGGGATCATCCTCGTCGCGATCAGCAAGGACCACTACTTCAAGTTCTCGCAGGCATGGGTGAGCGCGGCGCTGGTGCTCTACATCGTCGGGCTCGGGATCTCGCACATGGTGATGATCCCGGGACACCGCCGCATCAACACGTTGCTGCGCGACATGGCCGGCGCGGGCGCGCCGGCGGCCGCCGCCGCGGCCGGGCCGCCGCCGCAGGCCGTCGAGATCGAGGAGATCGGCAAGCGCATGGCCGTGTTCGGCCTCGTGCTCGACGTCCTGCTGATCGTGATCGTCTACCTGATGGTGTTCAAGCCCGGGTTGTGAGCGCTCAATACGGCTTGTCGCCGATGATCGTCGCCCGCTCCATCACGCGCACGTTCGGGTAGTAGTCCGACGCGGCGTAGTGCTGCACCGCGCGGTTGTCCCAGAAGGCGATCGAGTCGCGCGCCCACTTGAACCGGCACTGGTACTCGGGGACCTGGGCCTGCTCGCACAGGAGCTCGAGCAGCGCGTCGCTCTCGTCGGCGTCCATGCCCACGATGTGGCTCGTGAAGACGCGGTTGACGTAGAGCAGCTTGCGCCCGGTCTCGGGGTGGGTCCGCACGACGGGGTGCTCCACCGCGGGGTAGCGCTCCTGCATGCGCGCGAGCTCGTCGGGATCCGAGATGCCCTGGCCGAACGTGCGCGTGAAGTCGTGCACCGCGACGAGCCCGTCGATGCGGTCGCGCACGTCGCCCGGCAGGTTGTCATACGCGCACGCCATGTCGGCGAAGAGCGTGTCGCCGCCGACCGGGGGAGCCTCGACGGCGCGCAGCACGGAGCCCAGCGACGGGATCTGCCGCCACGACACGTCGCTGTGCCAGACGTTCTCGTAGCCGCGGTCGTCGGGGCCCTTGGCGAAGCGGACGACCTCGGGAGTCTCGCCTGCGGGCAGGAACGGGTGGATCTCGAGCTCGCCCCAGCGCGCCGCGAAGGCGCGGTGCTGCGCGCCCGTGACGTGCTGGTCGCGGAAGAAGAGGACCTTCCACTCGAGCAGCGCACGGTGCAGCTCGGCGTGCGTCTCGTCGTCGAGCGGCTCGCGCAGGTCGACGCCCTCGATCTCGGCCCCGATGACGGGGGAGAGGGGGCGGAGGCCGAACCGGCGCGGGACCAGCGGCTCCCAGCCGTCGGGCAGGCGGCGCACCCGCTTGGGACCGGCGACGACTCGCAGCATGGGGACCTCCGGGCACGAGGTAACCGACGGGTTACCAAGCGAATGTAACCGGCCGACTACATTGGCGCAAGTGGCGACGCGGCGCAGACCACGGGCCGAGGCGTGCGAGGCCATCCTCGACGCGGCGATGCACCTGTTCGCGACGCGGCCGCCGCACAGCGTCTCCGTGCGCGAGATCGCGGCCGCGGCCGGTGTCAACCACGCCCTGGTCCACCGGTACTTCGGCTCGAAGGAGGCGCTGCTCGGCGCGGTGCTGCAGCACGCGACGCGTCAGGGAGCCGGTGTCGTCGCCGACGCGCGCGATGCACGCGAGGCCGTGAGCGCGGTGTTCCGTCTGCGCAGCCGGGGCGAGCCGTACACGCCGGCGCTGGCCCGTGCCCTGCTCGACGGCGCCGATCCACGAGCGCTGCAGGATGAGTTCCCGATCATTGCGCGGCTCGTCGAGCTCGTTCGCGCGCAGCACGACGTCGACGATCCGCTCGGGGCACGTGTCGCGGTCGCCGCCGTCGCGGCGCTGCTGCTGGGCTGGCAGCTGTTCGAGCCGTTCCTCCTCGCCGCGACCGGCATCTCCGACGCCGACCGCGATGCCTGCGAACCGCTGCTCGCGTCGCTTGCAGCGCGTCTCGTCGAGTGATCCGTGCATCACGCGCGCGCGTTGCGGGTATTCGGTTGCCAGCGCGACGACACGCGCGACCGACATGCCGAATGCAGCCGACCTCCTGATGCAGAGCCACCGGACCATCCGTCGTCTGCTCGCGGGGCTGGACGATAGGTACGACGACGACACGATGCGCCGGCTGGTCCACGAGGTCGACGTGCACCTCGAAGCCGAAGAGCGCCTTCTGTATCCGGTCGTCGAGGACAACATCCACGGCGTGCCCGAATCCGTCGACGTGTTCACGCGAGAGCACGCCGAGTTGCGCGATGCCGTCGAGCAGCTCGCGAAGGCCAGTGATCCCGACGGCCGGGTCGCGCTGCTCCATGCCGCGCGCACCGTCTTCGAGCGGCACGTCCACCGGGAGGAGGCAGATGTCCTCCCGCGCTGCCAGAGCGAGCTGGGCGAGGCGCGCATGCAGGAGCTGGGCCGCGAGCTCGACGCGTTCTACGAGTCGCACTGACGTCAATGCGCGGCCGCGAACGCGACGAGCGCGGCGTACGCCTGCGCGCCCTGCGGTCGCAGGTGGATGTCGTCCTGCCAGAACCACTCCGGATGCGGCGTGCTCGCGGCGTTCCAGTCGACGAGCCGCGCGTTCGGCCACCGCGCGACACCGGCCTGCAAGGTCGCGTTGACCGCCTGTTCCCACGAGCGCGGCTCGTGCGCGTTCACGAAGACGACCTTGCGCGGTCCGATCGCGCGCATCGTCGCGTCGAACTGGGCCGCGCTGAAGGGACCGTTCGTGCCGAGGTGGACGACGACGACCGAGGGCAGCGCGCCGCCCGCGGCCATTCGTTCGAGGATCTGCGTCCCCGTTCCCCACTGGCGGCTCTCGACGGCGTCGACGGTGATCCCGCGGGCGCGCAGCTGCGGGGCCGCGCCGAGCATCACGGAGTCGCCGATCGCGAAGACGCCGTCGACGCGCGGTGGCGACAGCGCGATCGCGAGCGGCGCGTACGGCGGCGGTGGGACCGTCGTCGTCGCGACCGGCGGGCGGGTCGTCGGCGTCGTCGTGCTCGACGGCGGCACCGAGGACGTGGTGGACCGCACGACCGCGCGGGCCGGGCGGTCGGCACGCTTCGCGGCGTGTGAGCTGCCGGCGCACGCGGCCAGCGCGACGACGACCGCGCCCGTGAGGACGCGGCGGGCAGGGATCAAGCGCCAGACCCTACCGGCCGTTCCGGGATCTGCTATCAGCGGGACATGACATCGCTGGGCCTGCCCCACGCACGCCGCCCGCTCTCGCCCGCGACGCTGGCCGTCACCGCGGGGCGACCGGCCGACGTCCCCGACGGGCCGCTGAACCCGCCCGTCGTGTTCTCCTCCACGTACCACGCCGGCGGTCCCGTCGCGTACGGCCGCGACGGGAACCCCACGTGGGACGCGTTCGAGGAGGCGATCGGCGCGCTCGAGGACGGGCGCGCGCTCGCGTTCGCGTCCGGGATGGCAGCGGTGGCGGCGGTGCTCGAGACGTTGCCGGTCGGCGCGCCGGTCGTGCTGCCCGTCGACGGGTACACGGGTACCCGGGCGCTGATCGAGGAGGCCGCGCCGGGACGGTGGGAGCCCCGGCTCGTCGACATCACCGACACGGACGCCGTGCTCGACGCGTGCACCGGCGCGGCGCTGCTGTGGGTGGAGTCGCCGACGAACCCGAAGATGGACGTCGCCGACCTGCCCGCGCTGAGCGCGGGCGCGCACGAGCGGGGCGCGCTCGTCGCGGTCGACAACACGTACTGCACACCGCTCGTGCAGCGCCCGTTGCGGCTCGGTGCGGACATCGTGGTGCACAGCGTCACGAAGTTCCTCGCCGGTCATTCCGACGTGGTCCTCGGCTCGGTCGTCACGCGCGCCGCGCACGAGCACGCGCTGCGCCAGCGGCGGAGCCTCCACGGCGCGATCCCCGGCCCGATGGAGACGTTCCTCGCGCTGCGCGGGCTGCGCACGCTGTCGGTGCGGATGGACCGTGCGCAGGCGAACGCGCTCGAGCTCGCGTGCCGCCTGCGTGACCACGGCGCGGTCACGCGCGTTCGCTACCCCGGCCTTGCCGGCGATCCGTGGCACGACCGGGCGCGCGCGCAGATGGCGGGGACCGGCTTCATGCTCGCGTTCGAGGTGCGGGGCGGGGCCGATGCGGCCGAGGCGGTCGCGCGCTCGACCCGTCTGATCGTGCACGCGACGAGCCTCGGTGGTGTCGAGACGACGCTCGAACGCCGGCGGCGGTGGGCGCGCGAGGACCTCACACCACCCGAGCTCCTGCGCATGAGCGTCGGGTGCGAGGACGTCGACGACCTGTGGGACGACCTCGTGCACGCGCTCCGCATCGGCGTTCGTTGACGCTCGCGCGCGGCCATCCGTACGCTCCGACTCGTGCGACGACTCGGAACGTTTCTGGCCGCGCTCGCGCTCGTTCCGCTGACCGCGGTGCCCGCGTACGCGTCGGCACGGCACCGCGGGCGCGTCGAGATCGACGCCCCGGCCACGCACACGCAGGTCTCTGCGAACGGCGTGCTGCCCGTCGACGTCGAGACCGGTCGCGACTCCGTGCGCGTCACCGTGACGGGCGCAGGTGGCGTCGTGCACGACGTGACCGCCCGCCTCGCGCGCCAGGGCGACCACCTGCGCGGCACGTTGCAGGCTGCCGACCTGGTCCCCGGGATCGACCGCATCGACGCGTCCGCCGGCCGTCATGGGCGCGACTCCGTCGTCGTCTCCTGGGAGCCCGCGGTCAGCGCGTCGCCTGGGTGCGAGTTCCTCGGGCAGAGCCGCTGCATGCTGCCGTTCCCCGACGACTGGTTCACGGTGCCCGACCACCACACCGACACCGGCCGGCGCGTGAACCTCACGGCCGCGTCGCTCCCCGCGAACACCGCGGGGGTGCACGTCGACCCGACGGAGTGGAACCGCAACGACGGGTTCAGCCCCGGCAGCGAGATCCTCGTCCAGATCCCGGGCGTCGATCCCGCCCGGTCTGGGATCGCGAACGTCACCGACATCGGACACTCGCTCGCGCCGGACGCGCCGATCGTGCTCGTCGACGCCGACACCGGCGCGCACTGGCCGTACTTCGCGGAGCTCGACGCCAACGCGCCGAACGACGCGCAGCGCGCGCTGATCGTGCGGCCGGCGCGCAACTTCCTCGAGGGTCACCGCTACGTCGTCGCGTTCCGGCACCTCGTCGACACGTCGGGCGCGCCGATCGCCGCGAGCCGCGCCTTCCAGCTCTACCGCGACCGGATCCCGACGTTCATCCCGACGGTCGAGGGCCGGCGTGCGCACCTGGAGTCCGTGTTCCGGACGCTGGCCCGGGCGGATGTCGCGCGTTCGGATCTGTACCTGGCGTGGGACTTCACGATCGCGAGCGAGCGGAGCCTGAGCGAGCGGCTGCTGCACATCCGTGACGACGCGTTCGCGTCGTTGCACGGCGGCGTGCCGTCGTTCACCGTCGACTCCGTGCAGGAGGCGCCGAACCCGAACCTGCTGCGCGTCGTGTCCGGGACGTTCGCCGTCCCGCTGTACCTCAGCGACGCGGGCGAGCCGGGAACCCGCTTCGTCGACGGTCCGGACGGGCTGCCCGTCCGCAACGGCGTGTACCACGCGCCGTACCTCTGCATCGTGCCGCGCGCCGCGACGACGCGACCTGGGCGGGGGATCGTCTACGGCCACGGGCTGCTCGGGAGCAGGAGCGAGGTGTTGGCCTTCGCTGCGCTCGCGAACGCGGGGGACGCGGTCGAGTGCGCGACCGACTGGATCGGCATGTCGAGCGGCGACGTCGGGAACGTCGTCGCGGTCCTGCAGGACGCGTCGCGCTTCCCGACCCTCGCCGACCGCCTGCAGCAGGGCATCCTCGACTTCCAGTTCCTCGCCCGGCTCATGAAGGACCCGCGCGGCTTCGCGGGCAACT
The DNA here is from genome assembly GCA_035651955.1 of Acidimicrobiia bacterium. Classification (NCBI taxonomy): domain Bacteria; kingdom Bacillati; phylum Actinomycetota; class Acidimicrobiia; species Acidimicrobiia bacterium. Next base: position 60,487 of record DASRES010000003.1, on the reverse strand, counting down.
CGGCGTTCCGGGCGGGCGGGAAGCCGGTGCTCGCGACCGGCGAGGTGTTCTTCAACGGCAACAGCCAGGGCGGGATCATCGGCGGCGCCGCGACCGCGATCTCGACCGAGTGGACGCGCGCCGTGCTCGGCGTACCGGGCATGAACTACTCCACGCTGCTCGACCGCAGCGTCGACTACACGCAGTACTCGGTGATCGCGAAGGCCGCGTACCCCGACGCGCTGGACCAGCTGTTCGTCCAGGCGCTCGACCAGATGCTGTGGGACCGCGGCGAGGGAGACGGCTACGCGCAGCACCTCGTGCGCGACCCGTACCCGCGCACGCCGAACCACACCGTGCTCATGATCGAGGCGTTCGGCGACCACCAGGTCGCGAACATCGCGACCGAGACCGAGGCACGGACCGCGGGGGTCCCACTCGTCGTCCCCGGGCTCGCGCCGGGCCGCAGCACGGACGTCGTGCCGTTCTGGGGCATCGCGACAGCGCCCCGTCTGCCGTGGCCGGGGTCCGCGCTGGTGATGTGGGACTACGGGAACCCGCCTCCGCCGACGACCGACCTGCCCCCGGCTGGCCCGCAGTACGGGCAGGACCCGCACGGCAAGGGGAGCCAGGAGCCGCGGGTCGGCGCACAGGCGCTCGCCTTCCTGCAGCACGACGGCTCGGTCATCGGCGTGCCCGGCGGCCCGCCGTGGCAGTCGTCGGTCTAGCTGGAGTCCCTAGTTGTCCTGACCACGGACGTTGTTGACACGTCCGAGATCCGCGAATGAAACGAGCCTCCGAGGGAGGGTGTGGGTGCCAACACACACGCCCAACCTCGGGAGGCTCTGGTGCACGCTAACGCTCGACTCACGGTGCATGGTCGCCGGCTGCTGATCGACCGTATCCAGCAGGGCAGGCCGATTGCGCATGTCGCCGATGAGATGGGGATCTCGCGACAGACGGCCTACAAGTGGTGGGGACGGTGGCGCCGCTTCGGGAACGCAGGCCTGGCGGATCGCCCCAGCCGACCGCGTCGCAGTCCGACGCGCACACCGCGGCGCGTGGAGCGACGCGTCGAGCAGTTGCGACGGTCGCGCAAGCTCGGCCCAGCTCGTATCGGCGGGATCCTCGAGCTGCCTACCTCGACGGTGCATCGCGTGTTGTGCCGGCGCGGGCTGAACCGTCTCGCCTGGATGGACCGCCCGACCGGCACCGTCATCCGGCGTCGAATCACCCATACCCGTCCGGGTGAGCAGGTGCAGATGGACGTGAAGAAACTCGGTCGGATCCCACCCGGCGGCGGCTGGCGGGCGCATGGACGCGGCAACGTCGTGCATCACCGCACGACCATGGTCGGGTACGCGTTCATCCACACCGCGATCGACAGCTACAGCCGCCTCGCCTACAGCGAAGTCCTCGCCGACGAGAAAGCCGCGACCGCGATCGCGTTCTGGCACCGCGCGCACGCATGGTTCGCCGAGCACGGAGTCACGGTCGAGCTCGTCCAGACCGACAACGGCTCCTGCTACAAGGCCCACGCGTTCAGCGCGGCCATCACCGCCACTGGCGCCCGCCACCATCGGCTCCCGCCACGTCGGCCCGCCTGGAACGGCAAGGTCGAACGGTTCAACCGCACACTCGTCGACGAATGGGCCTACGTGCGCGTCTACCGCAGCGAACACGCCCGCACCGCCGCGCTCGCACGATGGCTCCATCTCTACAATCACCACCGCGCCCACACCGCCCTCAACGGCCGTCCGCCCATCAGCCGTGTCAACAACGTGGCGGGGCAGCACACCTAGTCCGGTTCCTGCTCGGCTTCGACCAACCGTTCGAGGATCTCGGTCGCGTCGGCGAGCGTCGCGCGCTCGTCATCGGTCAGCGCGCGCAGCCGCCGATCGAGCTCGGCGTCCTTGCGGCTGCGGCTCCGGGCGACGAGCTTGTGGCCGTCCCGGGTCGCCTCGACGCGCGCGACGCGACGGTCGTTCGGGTCGGGGCGTCGCGCGACGAGTCCCTGCTCCTCGAGCCGGGTGACGACCGCGGTGATGCTCGGCGGCTGCACGCGTTCGTGCGCGGCGAGCTCGCCGAGCGTCATCGAGCCGTGACGCTCGATCGCCGCGAGCGCGGACATCTGCGTCGGGCTGATGCCGATCTCGGCCCGTTGCCGGAGCTGTCGCGACAAGCGCGTCACGACGAGGCGCAGTCGCGCCGCGAGCTCCGATGACGTCCGGGTCGACGGCCTGGTCGTCGTCACAAGTACTTAGTCTAGCGAACTTTTGTTCAGATGACGCGGCCGTCGGTGCGTGACATGCTCCACGGCCATGGTGCGAGCCGAGGACGCCCCGATGCGGGAGTGGGGCATGGTGACCGATGCGGAGCTCGAGCGCGTCGTCGTGGTGTCGCCGCACCTCGACGACGCGGTGCTCGGTCTCGGTCAGTTCATGGCCGCGCATCCCGGCGCGACGGTCGTGACGGTGTTCGCGGGCGAGCCGCCCGAGTACCCCGACCCGATGACGCGCTGGGACACGTTGGCCGGGTTCCACACGGGCGACGACGTGATCGCCGCGCGCCGTGACGAGGACGGCAAGGCGCTCGCGGAGCTCGGCGCGACACCGGTCTGGCTCGATCACGTCGAGCACCAGTACCTGCCTCGCGACGAGTGGGTGCAGCCCGGCGCGATCGTCGCGACGCTCGAAGCCGCGATGCGCGCCGCGAACCCGACCGCGGTGTTCATCCCGTTCGGTCTGGCCAACCCGGACCACGACGTCACGCACCAGGCGGCCCGCATCGTCCGCGAGCGGTTCCCGGAGCCGTCGTGGTTCTGTTACGAGGACCAGGGCTACAAGCACATCCCCGGGATGCTCGCGTGGCGCGTCTCGCAGATGTTCCGGGCCCGGCTGTGGCCGACGCCGGTCGCGCCGATCGTCGACCGCGGCCTCGACCGGAAGCTCGCCGCGATGTCCCACTACGCCTCGCAGCTCCTCGCGCTCGAGGCCGACTGGTGCGTCCACGACCGCCTCGCCGCGCCCGTCCCGGAGCAGTGCTGGCGCCTCGCCGCCCCGCCCGCCGGCTGGGAGTCCCTCACCGAGATGTAGTCGCAACGACGATCAGCTCCGGTGTCGTCGGGCCGGCCGGTCGCCGGTCCCAGTCGCCGTACAGGTGGTCGAGCTCGAACCCCGCGGCCGCAAGCGATGCGGCGAGCTCGTCGCGGGTGTGGAAGCGGAGCTGCACCGGGGACACCAACTCCTCGCCGCTCGCCGCGAAGACGTAGTGGGTCGTGCACGAGACGACTCCGGCGCGGACGTCGTGGACGTCGGTCCACGTCTCGATCGGGCCGGCCGTCGGGTCGACGACCGTGCGCGCTCGCTCCCGCGTCCAGTGCTCCCATTCGCGTGCGCCGGGGTTGCGCGTCTCGAACGCCAGCCGCCCACCGGTGCGCAAGGCAGCGCGGAGTGTGTCGAGCGCGCTGCTCCACTCGTCGTCGCGCACGAAGAACTGCGCCACGTGACCCGTCATGATCGCGAGGTCGGCGCCGGTCACACCGATGTCGTGTGCGCCGCCCTCGATCCAGCGCACGTGATCGCCGTGTCGACCGCGACGCGCGACGTCGAGCATGAGCCGATTGGGATCGACGCCGATGACGCCGTGGCCCGCAGCGGCGAGGGCGCGCGTGATGAGCCCGGTGCCGCACCCGAGGTCGACGATGAGACGTGCGTCGACGTCGCGCGCGAGCTGCGCGTAGAACTCGGGCTGCGTCTTGCGCGGGTACTGATTGAGCGCGTCGTACACGGCCACCAGGCGAGGGTCCGTGAACTCCGGGATCGCGGTCATCCGGTGTCGGCCTTGGGCCGGTTCTTGGGGTGGTGCCGGTGGTCGGGCGGCACCATGGGGCGTTTGCCGGTGCCGTCGACGAGGGCCCAGCCGTCGCGGTGCTTGAGGTGGTGGTGGAACGCGCAGAGCGCGTCGAGCTCGTCGAGCCTGGTGTGCCTCGTGTTCGCCCGAGGTTCGCGGTGGTCGAACTCGATCCGCGTGCGGGTGCAGCCGTCGACGCTGCAACACGGTGATTGCCACAGCAAGGCGATCTTCTGCGCGATCTTCGGGCCGCGCCCGAGGTGGGTGACGTTGGCGACGTCCTCACCCTTGGTGAGCACGAGCTTGAGGATGCTGTCGCCAAGGAGCGTTCGCGCGGTGGTGACGGGGACGGGGCCGAGCCCGGCGATCTCGCACAGCTCGTCACCGGCGAGGTAGCCGCGCAGCAGCGCTTCGTAGTCGAGGCGGAGGATCGACAGGTACGACGGGCAGCGATGCCGGCGCTTGTTCGTGCCGTCATCCGGTTGCTGGTCGTGTTCCTGGAAGACGCGGACGAAGGCGTCGAACGCGTACGCGTCGCGCTCCTCCCGCCGCCCTTCCCGACGCGCCTTCGTGAACTCGAAGGCCGACGCGCAACGCGCAGCTGCCGTCATCCACTGACCGCGTCAACGCCGAGCGCGCTCGATCGTCTCCAGCACTACGCGCGCCAGCGCGGCGGGCGCGCGCACCGGGAGCAGGTGACCGATGCCGTCCACCTCGACGAGCTGCGCGTCGGGGATCGCGTCGGCGAGCATGCCGGCCGTCGCGGCCGGTACGAAGTGGTCTCGAGTTCCCGTCACGACGGCGGTCGGTGCGCGCACGTCGCGCAACGAGGCGTTCACCGCAGGCAGCTCGGTGTAGAGCGCGCGTTGCTCGACGAGGAAGCTGCGCCACGTCGGCCGCCGTTGCGCGCCGGCGATCGACGCCTCCGCGGCGCGCCGCGCGTCGTCGTCGATCGCATCGAGACCGACCGCGCGCCGCAGGCGCCGGCGCGCGAGCTGCCCACCGAGCACGAACGCGGGCGCGACCAGCACCTCGCCGACACCCGGCATGGCGAGCACACGGTCGACCCAGTTGAGACAGTCCGGACCGACCGACGCGGCGAGCACGAGCGAGTCGACGCGCTCGGGGAACCGCTGCGCGACCGCGAGCGCGACCCCGCCACCCCAGCTGTGGCCGACGAGCGTCGCAGCGGCGATCCCCGCGTCGTCGAGCAACGAGACCACTGCGCATGCATTCCCGAAGAACCCGGTCGGCGGCGACGGGTTCGCGCCGTAGCCGGGGCGGTCGGGCGCGAGCACGTCGACCGACGACGGGAGCGCGCGCCGCAGCCGCACGGAGTCGACGGCGCTGCCCGGTTGCCCGTGCAGGATGACGACGGTCGGGCGGGTGCTCAAGTGCTCAGCAGAGAGGTGACCACGAAGACGTGCGGAGCAGTCGGCTCTCCCAGTCGTCGCGCACGCGCAGCGCGTCGTGCATCCAGGTGCCCGGCCCACGATGCTCGGCCGGGATCTCGGTCGTGAGCAGCCCGGAGATGCGCGACGGCTCGATCACCTTCTGCCACAGCACGACCTCGCGCCGGCGACCCGAACCCCACGCGGTCTGGAACACGGCCTGCAGCTCGAGCAGCGCGCGCCCCCCGTGACGGCCTTCGGCGAGGCTCGGCGCGTAGTGGTCGTGCGCGGCGGTCAAGTACTCGTCGAGCATCGCCTCGTGCGGCCACGCGGTGTCCTCCATGAACAAGGACAGCGGGCGCTCGCCTCCCTCGACGGGAATCGTCGCGAGGTCGAGCGCGTGCATCGGCGACCACGGAACCTGGACGAGGACCTTTCCGTCGACGCCGTGCCGGTTCCGATCGATCGCGGCCGCCCACTCGCGCAGGTCGCCGGTCTGCACGCGCTCGACGAGACGCTGATACGCGGCGCCGTCGCGCACCACGGTGATCGTCACGACGACGTACGCGCGCCCGCTGCCGTGCGCGTGGTGCAGGAAGTAGAGCAGCCGTGCGTCGTCGTCGCGCGCGAGCGCCGGCATCCAGCCCTCACGGTACGCGGTCTCGAACTCGTGCTCGCGTGCGCCCGCGACCCGGTGGACCTCGTGCACGAACAGCATTCGGCGCTCCTGTCGTCCCGCTAGCCGGCCGTGAGGTTACGCACGATGTCATCGATCGCGCCGTCGGCCAGTGCCCGGACCTCGTCGTCGGTGCGGTCCTGGATCGGGTGCGGGACGAACACGCGGGCCGGGTCGGCACCCAGTGCGTCCGCCTGCACGCTCGCGGCGTCGACGAACGCCGACGACGCGATCATCACGGACGGCAGGCCCCGACTCTCGAGATCGACGATGTCGTGCACACTGCACGACGTGCACGAGCCTCAGTCCGCGAGCGCCTCGATCACGACGTCGCACTGTGTCGCGATCTCGTGACGGAGGTCGATGGGCGCAGGCTTCGTGAACGTCGGCTTCGCGAAGCGCTTCACGGTCAGCCCCCGTCCCGCGAGCTGTTCCTCGACGCGGTCCAGGAACACGTTCCCGCGCGCCTTGGCGATGTCCAGCAGGCCGACGACCTTCCCGTCGAGCGACGCCGGCCGCGCCGCGCGTGCACGCGTCGTGGGTGCGAGCTCGCCCGTCGGATCGAGCAACACGCGTTGGCTCACGTACCGACCTCCCGTGTCACCGCCTGACTGCCGCCTGCGCCGCTCGCCCACCCGCCGATGATCGCGGAGAACAAGCCGGCACCACCGCCCGCATGCACGATCAGCAGCCCGCCGTCGCGGAACTTCGGCAACGTCGCGTCGGCGAGCACCTCGGGCAGACCTTCCGCGATCCCACCCGCGCCGCGGACCATGTCCTTGCCGTCGAGCTGCAGCAGCGCGTTCAGCTCCTCGTGCAACCGCGCTTTCGTCCAGCCGGCCTCACGGAAGACGCGCGCGTGCTCGGGCGAGACGACGAGCATCGCGTCGAACGCGATCGCGATCTTCGGGTGTGTCGTCGTGCGCAGGCACCACGCGAAGCTCCGGGCGAGCGACTCCGGCTCGCGGGAGAGCTGGTCGATGATCCCGCGCGGGCCTTCGCCGGCGAACAGCGTCACGGTCGACGTGTCGCGTCCGAAGCCGCGCTCGACGTGCAGCGGCTCCCACGGCGAGCCGGCTTCGTCCTCCGCGAAGCAGAACGTGTACTTGCCCGGCTGGCCGAGCGTCGCGCGGTCGATCTCGCCCGGCCGTCCGCCGCCGACGTTGCGCACGACGAGCTGGAGCGCGCGGCCGATCGACGCGTTCGCGCGGTTCCCCTGCCCCATGGCGTTGACGCCGGAGTTCATGCCGACCGAGCGTGCGGCCGGCCCGTTGACGACGACGACCGGGCCCGCGAACCACGTCGTCGCGAGCAGCCCGTGCATGTTGAACTCGTCGGTGCACGCGGCCTCGACGGTGGCGAGCACGATCGGGAGGTACTCCGGCCGGCAGCCCGCCATCACGGCGTTCGCGGCGACCTTCTCGACGGTGCACTCGACGAGGTCCGGCGGTACGACCGCGACGACGTCCTCAGGTGCGCGGGTCGTCCCGATCAGCATGCGCGCGACGCGCTCGGGCGTCGGGGGGACGACGGGAAGGCCGTCCGTCCACCCGCGCGCGAAGCAGGCCTCGGCGTCGTCCTCGTCGGAGCCGAGCGTCACGGTGCGCGATCGCAACCTCGGCGTGATCTGCGCGACGGCATGGGCCTCGGCGATCGCCGGGTCCTGCGTGCGCGACGCGCACCCGGGCCGGTGCTCCGGCAGCCCGTCGCCGAGCGCGTCGTGACCCGTGAACTCCTGCCACGCGTCGCGGCTCCACCCGACGACGCGCCCGATCTCGTCGCCGTTCTCGACGCGCAGCAACGTCGGCACGGTGTCGAGGTCGAGGGCGAACGACACGTCGAGATCGCGGTCGTCGACGACGGTCATGCCGTCGGGGAACGAGGGGTCGTCCTGGGAGACGACGGTCAGCTTCTCGTCGTCGCGGGCGAGCTCGGCGAGGACGGGCGCCACGAGGTTGCACGTCGGGCAGTCCCGCTTGACGACGGCGACGAGGCCGTCCGGCACGGGAAGCATGCGGGGAGGATCGCCCGCGCGCCGGGCAATCGTCAACGCGGTCGGATTTCGGTTTCGTCGCACGCCTCCGCGCGGCCACAGTCTCGTCGTGGACTCGATGCGTGCGACGCCCCCGGTCGTGAGCCGGCTGCTCGCGGCTCAGTTCCCGCAGTGGGCAGACCTGCCGCTTCGCCGCGTCGATCCCGACGGCTGGGACAACGTGACGTACCGCCTCGGCGACTCGCTGTCCGTGCGACTGCCGAGCGCGGACTGCTACGCGGCGCAGGTGGAGAAGGAGCATCGATGGTTGCCCCTGCTCGCGCCGCGGTTGCCGTTCGCGATCCCGCAACCGGTCGCGCGAGGCGTGCCGAGCGCGGACTTTCCGATGCCGTGGTCGGTGTACCGGTGGCTCGACGGGGATGTCGCGACGGTCGACCGGATCAGCGATCTGAGCGTGTTCGCGTCGGACGTTGCAAGGTTCCTGGCCGCGCTGCGCGACGTCGATCCTGTGGGCGGACCTCGGCCCGGTCTGCACTCGTGGTTCCGCGGCGGCCCGCTGTCGACGTTGGACGGTCCGACGCGCCGAGTCGTCGCGGCGCTCGACGGAACGATCGATCGGACCGCGGTGTCCGCCGTCTGGGACGGTGCGGTCGATGCAACGACCGAGGGCCCGGACACCTGGGTTCACGGTGACGTCACCGGATCGAACCTGCTCGTGGTCGACGGGCACCTCTCGGCCGTCATCGACTTCGGGTGCTGTGCGGTCGGCGATCCTGCATGTGACGTGGCGATCGCGTGGACGCTCTTCCACGGCGAGAGCCGGCGCGCGTTTCGTGCTGCCATCGGCGTCGACGACGCGACCTGGGAGCGCGGCCGAGGATGGGCGCTCTGGAAAGCACTGATCGACGTGCCCGCGGAGCTCGACGGCGAGACGGAGGCTTGGCGCCGAATGGGATGGCGGGTCAGCGCGCTGGGCGTCGTCGCCGAAGTTCTCGCGGACGCACCGGCGTGACCTGCGTGTTGGACGGTCCCGCGGGACCGGGGAAGACGGGGCACTGAGCTCTTGGCTGCCGCAGTGCTCGGCGCGGTCGCGTCGGACGCGATGTCAACACTCGAGGACGGCGTGACGCCCTCGGCGTGTCGTTCCGGGCGGTGCGGGCGGCCCGAGGCGACCGCAGGTCGCGTCGTCGCGCGTCGGCGACGCGCGCGAGATGTCGTAGATGATCCCGTCATGCTAGCGAGGTGTGCGCACGGCGATGAATCCGAGCGTGCGGCGCCGAGGGGTGCGGACGCGCTACGACGTCATGTCGCCGCCGGCGACGCCGCATGCAGCGTCGACGCGGATCGACCTACCGGGTTGGAGCAGCGCGTCGACCTCGCTGCAGTACGCACCCCGACAGTCGCCGACGACGACGGGTCGCGGCGTGTCGTTGCGAATGACGACGCTGCTGTAGTTCGCCGGGTCCGTCGGGTCGACCGACCCGCATCCGAGGTGATCGAGCACGAGACCGCCCAGCATCGCGATCGTGATCGCCGCTTCGATCATCACGAAGAGGAGCACGACCGCGACGGGCCCGAGCCAGCCGGGGGACGACGACGCGATCAACCAGGTCCAGTGGGTCCCCGTCCACCAACGGAGGCGAGGGCGAGGTCCGTACGGATCGGGATACCAACCGGGCGGTGCCGCGGGCATGACCCGAGTGTGCGCACCTACGGCGGAACGAGCGGCGAGCCGGTGCGATCTCCTCGGAATCCCCCTCGTGTCGACGACTCGTTCACATGGCCGGTCCCGCGGGACCGCTCGAACCGCGCACGAGTCAGGTCGTGGACATCTCGACCACCGCGACGTCACCGTCGCCGTGCACGGCGACGACCCGAAGCCCGGCCTCGCCCGCGAGCGCGCGCAGCTGCTCGACTGTGCGCTCACGTCCACCGAAGAAGGCGAGGAGGCGCAGGTCCATCGCGGTGCGGTCACCCGCGCCCTCACGGACCGGCTTCTCGATCACGAAGACGCGCCCGGCTGATCCTGCGGCCTGTGCGCACCGGCGCAGGATCGTGCGAGCGGAGTCGTCGTCCCAGTCGTGGAGGATCGCGCAGAGCAGGTACGCGTCCGCGCCCGCGGGCATCGGTTCGAAGAAGCTCGCCGCGACCGCGTCCGCGCGCGACGCGAGCCCGGCAGCCGTGAACGATCGGCGGGCGGTGTCCGCGGTCGCGGGTTGCTCGATGACCGTGCCGCGCAGGCGTGGATGCGCGCGCAGCAACGCGATGAGCAACGTCCCGTCGCCGCCGCCCACGTCGACGACGTGATCGAAGGACCCCCACGGGTACGACGCGAGGACGGCCGGTGCCCACGTCGCCACGTCGCTCGCCATCTGCGCGTCGAACCACGCGCGACGCCGCGGGTCCGACGCGACGTCGTCCCAGAACCCGTGGCCGAACTCGAGCGGGAAGCACGCCTCGCCGGTGCGCACCGAGTGGAGCAGGTGCACGAGCGACGCCTCGCTCCTGCCGAGCGCTCCCTCGAGGTCGAGACGATCGCGCAGGCCCGACGGGTGACCATCGCGTAGGGACGCGCCCCGCGCGGTCAGCACGTACCGGCCGTCGGGCTCGTATGCGAACAGCCCGACCGTGACGAGATGGCGGAGCAGACGGTCGAGCGCGTCGGCGTCCGCGTCGACCTGACGAGCGATCTCGGTCGCGGTCCCGCCGTCGCGTCCGACGCGGTCGGCCAGGCCGAGCGTGGCCGCGACGCGCACGGCCATCGCGGTGACGAGGTCAGCGGCGGCCCAGACATCGGCAGCGTCGTCCACGGTCGCGATGATGCACGCGGTGCACGACTCCCGTTGGGGATGGCCTACGTCCGCGGGCGCGCTCGTCGAGATGCAGCACGCGCTCGCGCGCGCCGCACGCGACGTACCGCCGTGGTCACCGGCCGACACAGCCGTCGTCGGCGGTTGCTTCGTCGCGTTCGCGCGGGGCGAGCAGGGCCCCGGCGCGCCCGGCGATCATGCGTGGGCGGGCGCGGTCGCGTGGCACGACGGACGGGTCGTCGCGGAAGCCGTCGTCTTCGACCATGTTCCCGCGGCGTACGAGCCCGGAGTGCTCGCGCTCCGGGAAGGCCCGATCCTCGAGGCAGCGGTGCGTGCGCTCGCGACGCAACCCGACGTCCTCCTCGTCGACGCCACCGGTCTGGACCATCCCCGCCGTGCCGGGCTCGCGCTGCACCTGGGTGCCGTCCTCGACGTCCCCACCGTGGGTGTGACGCACCGGGCGCTCGTCGCGCACGGCGACATGCCCGCCGGCGAGCAGCGCGGCGCGAGCGCGCCGCTCACGCTGGACGGCGAGGTCGTCGCCCACTGGATCCGCACGCGAGCGGGGACCCGCCCGGTGATCGCGCACGCCGCGTGGCGGACGACGCCCAGTACCGCGACGCGCGTCGTCCTCGAAGCATCGCCGGGCGATGCCCGCACACCCGCCCCGCTCCAGCACGCCCGCCGTATCGCACGTGCGGCGCGCCGCGGGCAGGTATGACTAGCGCGTGCGTTCGAGGCAGGGGTTGTCCGCGGTCTGCGCGGCGTTCGTCCTCGCGGTCGGCGCATGCTCCAGCGGCGACCACAGCGCCACGAACGGCCGGTGCAGGGGCCTGCCGGGACACGCGGTCGCGCTCGGCGCGAGCGAACCGTTGACCGTCGAGGTCGGCACCCCCCGTGTACCCGTGTGGTTCGACCGCCATTGGTGGGCGTTGTCGGGCGCCGCGTCGCCCGCGCCGCTCGCGCTGCACGGGACGATGACGTTGGTGCGTCCCGACCTTTCCCTCTTCCGCGCCGACGACGGACGGACGTTCAGCTTCACGACCACCACCGTCGGGTGTGCGTGAGGCTGGCTGGCGTGACGCGGGCTGTCTACTGCACCAAGATGCAACGCATGACCGACGTTGCCACGGCCCTCGACGTCCGCCTCCTGAGCTCGACCATCGGCGCCGAGATCCACGGCGTCGACCTGTCGCAGGACTTGCCGGACGACGTGATCGACGCGATCCGCCAGGTGTGGCTCGATCGGCTCGTGGTGTTCTTCCCCGACCAGCACCTCGACGACGACCGCCACCTCGCGTTCGCCCGCCGGTTCGGGACGCCCACCGAGGGCCACCCGATCGAGCCGGTCGTGTCGGAGCGCCCCGAGGTCCTCCCCATCGACAGCAACAAGGACCGCACCAACTTCTGGCACACCGACGTCACGTACATGTCGCGGCCGCCGATGGCGTCGATGCTGCGGGCCGTCGTCCTGCCCGACGTCGGCGGCGACACGATGTGGGCCGACACCCGCGCCGCGTACGAGACGCTCGCGGAGCCGCTGCGCGAGATGTGCGACCGGCTGATGGCGATCCACTACGACCCGTACTACGCGGAGCGGGTGGCGGCGGGCGAGGGCAACGTCTGGGAGGGCGAGAAGCTCGAGCGCCTGTACCCGGTCTTCCATCCCGTCGTGCGCGTCCACCCGGAGACGGGCCGGCGCAGCCTCTTCGTCAACTCGCAGTTCACCGTCGGCCTCGCCGGCTTCGACGGCCCGCAGGGTCAGGGCCTGCTGAAACTGCTGTACGACCACATGACGCAACCCGAGTTCATCGTGCGCTACCACTGGCGACCGGGGACGCTCGCGTTCTGGGACAACCGCACGACCATGCACTTCGGCATCTACGACTACGGCGACAAGCGCCGCGTCATGCACCGCGTGACGCTCGCGGGCGACAAGCCGCGCGGCATCGGCCTGGAGACGCAGGTCTTCCGGCCACCCGCCTGACGGCACGCGCTCGTCGAGAGCTGCGATGAGTTCGTGACCCCGGCGTCGTCGGAACGGGCGACACCTCACGAGCATCGCGAAGGAGCACTGCCATGCCGAAGCGTGACGGCGCGCCGCTGGGCGCGCCCTGCTGGGTCGACCTCTTCTCGTCCGACACCGACCGCGCCCGCGAGTTCTACGGCGAGCTGTTCGGCTGGAAGTCCGAGCAGACGGGCTGGGAGTTCGGCGGCTACATCAACTTCCTGAAGGACGGCGCGCCGATCGCCGGCTGCATGCTCAACGACGGCTCGCAGGGGACGCCGGACGGTTGGTCCGTGTATCTCGCGACCGACGACGCGCAGCGCACCGTCGACGCGACCGTCGCGAACGGCGGGCAGGTGTACGCGCCCGCGATGGACGTCGGCGACCTCGGCCGTATGGCGGTGCTCGCCGACGTCGGCGGGGCCGCGATCGGGACGTGGCAGCCGGGAACGCACCCCGGGTTCGTCGAACTTGCCGAGCCGAACACGCCCGGTTGGTTCGAGCTGCACACGCGTGACTATGACAAGTCGGTCGCGTTCTACCGGGCCGTCTTCGGCTGGGACACCTTCACGGCGAGCGACACGCCCGAGTTCCGCTACACGACGTTCGGCGAGGGTGACGGCGCGCTCGCCGGCATCATGGACGCGTCCGCCTTCCTGCCCGACGGCGTCCCGTCGCACTGGAACGTCTACTTCGCGGTCGAGGACACCGACGCGACGCTCGAGAAGATCGGCAAGCTCGGCGGCGCGACCGTCCTCCCCGCGGAGGACACGCCTTACGGCCGGCTCGCACAGGCGTCGGACCCGACGGGCGCGCTGTTCAAGCTCGTCGCGAACGCCTGAAGCGCCGCAGGGCGAGCTCGCTCAGGACCAGCCGAGCGCGTCGAGCAAGTAGTCGATCGCGCGCGTGAGGATCGCGACGTCGTCCGGCTCGATGGCCGGGAACGTCGCGATCCGCAACTGGTTGCGACCGAGCTTGCGGTACGGCTCGGTGTCGACGATCCCGTTCGCACGCAACGCGGTCGCGACCGCAGCGGCGTCGACGGGCTCGGCGAAGTCGATCGTCGCCGTCACGTGGCTGCGCTCATCCGGCTTCGCGACGTACGGCGTCGCGTAGCGGTGCGCCTCGGCCCATCCGTAGAGCGTCTCCGCCGAGCGGTCGCAACGCGACGCGGCCCATTCGAGCCCACCGTTGCCGACGATCCACTCGATCTGCTCCGCGAGGAGGAACAGCGTCGCGAGCGCCGGTGTGTTGTACGTCTGGTCGAGCCGGGAGTTCTCGATCGCGGTCGTGAGATCGATCGACGCCGGCGTCCATCGTCCCGACTCGCGGATGCGCTCGATCCGCTCGATCGCCGCCGGCGAGCACAGCGCCAGCCACAGGCCCCCGTCGCTCGCGAAGCACTTCTGCGGCGCGAAGTAGTAGACGTCGAACTGCGACGGGTCGACCCGTAGCCCGCCCGCGCCCGACGTCGCGTCGACGAGGACGATCGCGTCCTCGCGCGCGCCGTCGGGGCGGACGATCGGCATCGTCACGCCGGTCGACGTCTCGTTGTGGGTCAGCGCGTACGTGTCGACGTCACCCGTCGCGCGCGGGCTCGGGTGCGTTCCCGTCGGCGATTCGATCACGTCGGGGTCGTCGAGATGGGGCGCGTCGCGCGTCACCTTGGTGAACTTCGACGAGAACTCGCCGAACACGAGGTGCTGGCTCCGCCGCTCCACGAGGTCGAACGACGCCGCGTCCCAGAACACCGTGGTGCCGCCGAGCCCGAGGAGCACCTCGTAGCCGTCGGGCAGCGAGAAGAGGTCACCGAGGCCCTCGCGCACGCGGTGGACCACCGACTTCACGCCCGGGCGGCGATGGCTCGTGCCGAGATAGCCGGGCGCGGCCTCGGCCAGCGCGTCGACGGCGGCCTGCCGGACCTTCGACGGTCCCGAGCCGAACCGGCCGTCGGAGGGGAGGAGGTCCTTGGGGAGGCGGACGTCCTTCGGATCGCGTGCAGCGGGGGAGGTGGAGGGCATGGATCCGAGGTTAGCGATCGGCCCTCGGGACCCCTTCCGCCGAGCCGGTCAGCTCCTCGTACCAGCGGGGCCGGTGGCGCCGGGCCCACGACGCGGTCACGGACCCGCCGGTCATGCCGTGGAGGGCGACGGGGTCGGAGAACGCGAGCCACACGTGACCGATGACGACCAGCCACAGCCCCAGCGCGAACCAGTCGTGCACGAACTCCGCGCCGGTGCGGTAGTCGGTGGGGAACAGGTTGAACCAGTTCATGATCGACCCCGTCGCGAGCATGACCACGATCACCGCGGCGACGAACGTCGCGTTCAGCTTCTGCCCCGGGTTGAACTTGCCGAGCCGCACGCGCGTGTCGCGGCCCCACGAGAACAGCCAGCGCGAGTCGTCGGGGATCCAGCGGCTCAGCGCGCGCACATCGGCGCGCAGCTGACGGCCCGCACGCAGGCACAGGCCGACGAGCAACGGGACGGGCAGCGCGAGACCTGAGTAGACGTGGATCGTGCGGACGAGCTCGCGCCGTCCGACGAGCGTCGAGATCGGGCCCGCGTACAACGCGGCCCCCGTCAGCATGAGGACGCCGAACAGCGTCGCGTTGCACCAGTGCACGACGCGCTCGACGCGGTCGAAGCGCACGACGGGCGCGTCGAGAACGTCCGTCGTCGCGTCGGCGCTCGTCGGGGCGCGTTCGACGTCAGCTTGTCGGCTGGTCGTCACGACCGTTCGACTTCCCGACCCAGCCGTCGACGTCGTAGCCCTGTTGCTCCCAGTAGCCGGGCTCGACGCGGTCGACGACCTCGATCGTGTCCAACCACTTGAGCGACTTGTAGCCGTACATCGGCGCGACGTAGAGGCGCACGGGTCCGCCGTGCTCGGTCGACAGGTCGTGCCCGTCCAACTGGTACGCGGCGACGACATCCGCGCGGCGCGCCTGCGCGAGCGTCAGGCTCTCGGTGTAGGTGCCGTCGAAGCTCGTCAGCCGGAGGGCTCTCGCGCTCGGTTGCACGCCGGCCCGGTCGAGCAGGTCGGCGAGGCGGACACCGGTCCACCCGACGTCGTGCACTCGCCACCCCGTGACGCACTGGAAGTCGCGCGTGAGGTGCGTGGCCGGCATGGCGCGCAGGTCGGCGTAGTTGATCGTGAACGGCCGGTTGACGAGGCCGTGCACGCGCAGGTTCCACGCGGCCTTGCTGCGGCTCGGCAGGTCACCCGTCACCGTGTAGATGCGGAACCGGCCGAACGGCAGGAGTGACGCGATGCCCGTCCCGTCCTTCGAGACGAGCTGACCGACGGTGCGCTCGAGGAAGTCGTCGACCTTGGCGCCCCACACGATCCCCGCCGCGCCGAGGCCCACGAGGCCGAGGAACACCCGCCGTCCGACCGGTGTGCCACGGGCAGCCTCTGGCGTGGCCATGCACCCGAGGATACGGACGCGGCCGGTCGAAGGGATGGCGCCACTCCTTATCGTTTTGTGAATCCTCATCCACACGATGTGTGGGCGGCTTCAAGGGGTCCGCGCAACGGGCTGGTGAGTGGCTCATGGTGAGTCATTCGATCAGGGGGTTGCGGGATGGGACGGCGTCGGCTGGATGAGGGGGTGCGTCGGGAGATCATCAGGCTGGCGGCGCGGGGGTTGACGTATGGGCAGATCCTCGAACGCGTCGATGTCGCGATGGGGACGGTCAGCAACGTTTTGGTGCCCTTGGGCGGGGTTGTGAAGCCGCACATGTGGGAGCCGTCGCGGGCGCGGCTGTCGTTGGAGGAACGGACAGAGATCCGTGTCGGCTTGGAGTTGGGCGAGTCGTTCGCGGCGATCGGGCGGCGGATCGGGCGGGTGACCTCGACGGTGTCGCGGGAGGTGCACGCCAACGGCGGTCGTCACCGTTACCGGCCGTTCGCCGCGCATGCACGGGCGTGTGTGCGGGCCCGGCGGCCGAAGCCGTCGAAGTTGGCGTGCCCGCGGTTGCGGGCGCGGGTGGAACAGGACCTGCGACGCTTGTGGTCGCCGCAGCAGATCGCGACACGGCTGCGCGACGAGTTCCCGGACGAGCCGGAGATGTGGATCTCCCACGAGACGATCTACAAGAGCCTGTTCGTGCAAGGCCGCGGGGAGCTACGCCGCGAGCTCGCCCGGTGCCTGCGCACCGGACGCACCCAGCGCATCCACCAGCATCGCGACGACCGGCGGGGCCGGATCCCCGAGATGATCCACATCAGCGAACGGCCCGCCGAGGTCGCGGATCGGGCGATCCCCGGGCACTGGGAAGGCGACCTGCTCGTCGGCAAGGACAACAAAAGCGCGGTCGCGACACTCGTCGAACGCGCGACGCGCTACGTGCTGCTCGCACACCTCGCCGATCAGCGGGCCGAGACCGTCCGCGACGCGCTCATCGCACGCGTCGCGACACTGCCCGAACACCTGTGGCGGTCACTCACCTGGGACCAGGGCCGAGAGATGACCCGCCACGTCGAGTTCACCCAGCTGACCGGCATCACCGTCTACTTCTGCGACCCGCACAGCCCCTGGCAGCGCGGCAGCAACGAGAACACCAACGGCCTGCTGCGCCAATACATGCCCAAAGGCACCGACCTCTCGCCACTCACCCAGCAACAGCTCGACGCGATCGCGATCGAACTCAACGGCCGGCCGCGACAGACTCTCGGCTGGCAGACACCAGCAGAGAAACTCACCGAACTTCTTGCGACGACCGGTTGAAACCGCCGTGTCTGACGCTTCAGAGAACGGGCGAGTTCGCTGTCTCACCCCCGTGGTCTCCTCAACGCATGGAAGAACAACTGGGCGTCAAGGAGGACAAGGTCGCGAAGATCGCCGCCGATCAGCATGGTCTCGTGACGTGGGAGCAAGCGCTCGGCGCGGGCATCCACCGCCGAAGTATCGACAACTGCCTCGCGCGTTGCCGTTGGCAGCCCGTACACGAAGGCGTGTACCGGATCGCCGGAGCGCCGAGGACGTGGGAGCAGGACTTGCTCGCAGCATGCCTCGCGGTCGGCGGGCAGGTCGCGGTGTCGCATCGAGCGGCGGCCACGCTCGCGGGCATCCTCCCGACCCAGTTCTGCGGCGTCGAGCTGACGGTCGTCTACGCGCGAAACCCGGCTCCGCGTGATGTGGTGGTCCACCGGCTGCGGGACCTCACCGACCGGTGGATCGTTGAGCAGGACGGGATCCCGGTCACCTCCGTGGCGCGCACGCTCGTCGATCTCGGTGCCGTCGCGCCGTTCGGGGTCGTTGCTCGGGCGCTCGACCGTGCCGTCGGCCGGAAGCTCGTCACGCTCGCCGAGGTGCGGCGCGCGCTTGGCGCCGTCGCGCGCAAGGGTCGCCGCGGCGTGGGAACGATGCGAACGCTGCTCGACGAGCGCGGCGTCGGCGCCGATCCCGCGGGCGTGCTCGAAGCGCGCATGGCTGCGCTACTGCGAGCCCACGGTCTCCCGCCCGCCGACTCCGAGTACGAGGTATGCGACGAGCGCGGGCAATTCCTCGGGCGGGTCGACTTCGCGTACCCGGAGATCAAGCTCGCGGTCGAGGTGGATGGCTACGAGTCGCACGTCGCGCTCGACGCGTTCCGGCGTGACCGCGCCCGCCAGAACGACCTCGTCGAAGCCGGCTGGACCGTCCTCCGGTTCGTCTGGCGCGATGTCGACCGTCTGCATCCGGTAGTCGCGAACCGCATCGCGCGCACCCACGCCCGCCTTCTGGGAAGCGTCAGACACACATGATGTGGAGGACGCTTCACAAAACCGGGAGAAGAGTGGGCTACGCGCCGTACTTCTGGAGACGGCCCGCGTTGGCGAGCATGATCGGCATGAGCGTCTTCATCGGTCGGATGCCGAGGCCGCCCCGCAGGCACCAGCGCTCGCCGTAGCGGTCGACCTCGTCGCGGCCGCAGCGCTCGCTCCACAGCAACGTCGGGACGGGATGCCACGAGTGCGCGGCCATCTGGCTCGGCGTCGCGTGGTCGCCCGTCACCGCGACGACATCGGGCCCGGAGCCGCCCAGGGTGCGCAGCGCGGGCACGACCGCGTCGAGCCGTTCGATCGCCGCGACCTTGCGCGCGCGGTCCCCGTCCTCACCGGCGGAGTCCGTGTACTTGTGGTGCAGGAAGAAGTAGTCGTGGTCGTCCCACGCGTCGCGCAGGATGTCGAGCTGCTCGTCGAGATCGGCCGGACGCCCGAGCACGTCCATCCCGAGCAGACGCGCGATCCCGCGGTACATCGGGTAGATCGCGACGGCCGCCGCGCGCAGCCCGTAGCGGTCCGCGAAGCTCGGCAGCTCGCGGTGCGTGTCGAACCCGCGCAGCAGCAGGTAGTTCGCCTTCGGCTCGTCGGCGAGGATGCGACGCACCTGCGCGCCCAGCTCGGTGACGAGCTCGGCCGTCCGCTTCGAGCCCGGGTCGTGCACCGCGGGTTCGAGCGGCGCGACACCGGTCTGCTGCGGGTCGGTGTCGCCGACGTTCGGCTCGAGCCCCTCGCCGCGCAGCACGACGAGCACCCGGTGCTCGCGCTCGTGGCGGAAGAACACCTCGGCGCCCTCCAGCCGCACCCCGGCCTGCAGCTTCTCGACGACCGCGGCGGCCTCGGGGTCGGGGATGCGCCCGGCGCGCCGGTCCGCGATCGTGCCGTCCGGCGCGAGCGTGCACAGGTTCCCGCGCGCGGCGACGTCGCCCGCCCGCAGTGCGAAGTCGAGCCCCGCCGCGCTGAGCGCGCCGCGTCCGAGCTCGAACGTCTCCGGGTCGTAGCCGAACAGCCCGAGATGGCCGGGTCCCGAACCGGGCGTGATGCCGGGCCCGACCGGCTCCGCCAGACCGCACACGCCCTCGGCCGCGAGCCGGTCGAGGTTCGGCGTGTTCGCCTCCTCGAGCTCCGTGCCGTGCTGCGCGTCCGCGTACCCGCCGAGCCCGTCCATCACGACGAGCAGGATCTTCGTGTCGGCAGCCTGGATGAGCGGCGTGACGTCCATCGGCCAGAGCGTACGCGGCCCCGGCGATGCCACTCTCACGAGCCTGCGCTCACCTCAGGTCGTAGACCTCGTGGATCTTCGCGAGGACGGCCTCCGCGATGCGCTTGCCGCCCGCGGGCTGGAAGTGGATGCCGTCCTGCGCGCGCACCTGCACCTGCTGGCCCGACGCGTTCGGCAGGTAGTCGGCGTAGTGCCCGGTCGGGTCGGCGAGCAACGGCGTGGTCGGGATGAAGAACACCCTCCCGGGCCGGGCCGCGGCCTCGGACTCGTAGATCTGGTCGATCACCTGGTACCGGGCCCAGCGTGCGGGGTCGCGCACGATCGGGATGCCGACCCAGAACACCTGCCGGTTCTGCGCGACGAGCGCGTCCATCAGCCCGCCGACGCGACGCCGGTACTCGGTGATCCACCCGTCGCTCCCGAAGCTGTGCACCTTGCCGTCGGGCGACTGCACGGCTTGGTCGTCGTTCGCGCCGAACGTGAGCACGACGAGGTTCGGGTTGATCTTCTGGACCTGGTCGAGGATGTGCTGCGGCCAGTTGAAGTAGTCCGGACGCGAGATCCCGCTCGAGATCTTGAAGTCCACGCCGTCCGGCACCGAGATGTCCGCGACGCCCGTGACGAGGTTGACGAACTGCTGCCCGGGTGTCTCGGCGAGCGAATCGCCGGCGACGTAGATGCGCAGCGGGTGCGCGGCGTCGAAGATCGGTCTCGGCGGCGCGGTCGGCGGCGTCGTCACCTGCCCCGCGACCGCAGGCACGGTCGTTGTCGTCGTCGAGGGCGTCGTCGGCGACGGTCCCGCGACCGACGCGATGTCGTCGTCGCCATTGCGCCCGACGAGATCCTGGAGCCACTCGCGGGGCCGGTCGGTGTGGAGGAAGTGCGCGACGCGATAGAGCGGCTTGGCGAAGAACAGCGAGATCTCGCGGCGCGTGCTCTCCAGGTTGAGGCTGTGCGCCGTCTTCAACATGCCTCTCGCGTTGAGCAGCGAGCCGACGAACAGCGCGACGAGCGCGACGAGGATGACGTGCCCCGCAGGCATCGGCCGGCGCGGCGGCTCGCCTTCGCGCACCTTCGGCGGTGGCGCGGTGAGCGTGGTGGACGGTTCGTCGCTGATGTCGACCATGGGTCTCAGAACTTGAAGTAGATGAACGGCGCGACGCCGCGGGGCCCGAGGACGTTGATGAACAGCAGTCCGACGCCGAGCATTGCGCCCTGCATCACCGGGGACAGCCGCGAGAACTCCGACATGACGCGTGCGAACGCACGTCCCGGGACGTACTGCGACCCGATGCCGACCGCGATCGCGAGCAGCACCCACGGCGTGACGAGCGGCGCGCCGCCGCCCCAGTGGAACAGCCGGCCGAGCACCGCGGCCGCGTTCGAGAACGAGTCCGCCCGGAAGAACACCCACGCGAGACAGACGATCTGGAACGTCACGAAGCGGTCGATCGCGCGGCGCTGCCACGTGTCCTCGACCTCCGGCAGGCCGCGCGCGATCCGCTCCTCGTGACGCCAGTGCTCGAACGCGAGCACGCCGCCGTGGATCGCGCCCCACACGACGAACGTCCACGCGGCGCCGTGCCACAGGCCGCCGAGCACGAACGTCAGCATGAGGTTGCGGTACGTCGTGAGTCGCCCGCGCCGGTTGCCGCCCAGTGGGATGTAGAGGTAGTCGCGCAGCCAGCGCGACAGCGTCATGTGCCAACGGCGCCAGAAGTCCTGCAGCGAGCGCGCGCTGTACGGCGCGTCGAAGTTCTGCGGGAACCGGAACCCGAGCATCAACGCGAGCCCGATCGCGATGTCCGTGTACCCGCTGAAGTCGGCGTAGATCTGCACCGCGTACGCGTAGATCGCGATCAGGACCTCGAACCCGGAGTGCCGCCCCGGCGACGCGAAGACCTTGTCCACGATCTCCGTCGCGAGGAAGTTCGCGATGACGACCTTCTTGAACAGACCCGACGCGACGAGGAAGAACGCGCGGCTGCCGTCGACGCGGCGCGGGTCGTGCTTCTCGCGGAGCTGGGGGAGGAACTCCGCCGCGCGGACGATCGGGCCGGCGACGAGGTGCGGGAAGAACGACAGGTAGACGGCGAACTCCGGCAGCGGGACCGGCTCGAAGTTCCCGCGGTAGATGTCGACGACGTAGCTCAGCGCCTGGAAGGTGAAGAACGAGATGCCGACGGGCAGGGTGATCGCGATGATCTGGGGCGAGACCGCGATGCCGACGTCGCGCAGGAGGTTCTCCCCCGAGCTGATGAAGAAGTCGTAGTACTTGAAGTAGCCGAGCAGGCCGAGGTTCATCGCGACCGCGCCGACGAGGAACCACCGGCGGAGGCGCTCCTCCTCGCTGCGGTGGATCAGCCGGCCGAACAGCTGGTTCCCGAGCGTCGACGCGGCGAGGAGGAAGACGAACCGCCAGTCCCAGTAGCCGTAGAAGTAATACGACGCCGCGATGATGAAGATCTTCCAGCGAGCCGGCTTCGGCATGAGGAGCCAGCTCACCGGCAGCACGATCATGAAGAAGATCGCGAACGTGACGGTCGGGAAGAGCATGTCGGGCGCCTAGCCTACGGCCGGGGTCTTCGACGCCGGAGGACGTGCGGAGGGGGTCGCGACCCGTCGTCCGGGCCGATCGCGCGTTGCCGTCGCTACTGTGTGCGGCCTCTCGCTACGACCGCCGCGCGCCTCGCCTCGACCTCGGCGGGATCGACGCGCCAGGCGCGGAACACACGCTGCTCGTTCGCGATCGCGTCTCCCGCGCTCAGCCGCGCGTTCTCGTCGTAGAGCTGCTTGAGGTTGCGGACGGCGCGCGGGTCGTTGCCCGCGATGTCGCTCGCGATCTCGACCGCTCGAGGGAGCAGACGATCGTGCTCGACGACCTCGTTCACCAGCCCGAGCTCGTACGCGCGCCGCGCGTCGACGAAGTTCCCGGTCAGGCTGATCTGCTTCGCCATCCGCACCCCGACCGCCTGGGGAAGGAAGACGCTCATCCCGCCGCCGGGCGTCACACCGACACGTGCGTGCGTGTCGCCGAACTTGGCCCGCTCCGAGGCGACGAGGAAGTCGCACGCGAGCGCGAGCTCGAACCCGCCGGTCACGCAGGCGCCGTTGACGGCGCCGATGACGGGCTTCGTCATCTGCCACAAGGCCGCGAAGGGGTTGCCGGTCGCGTCGCCGGCCCCGCCCTTGAGGTTGTCACCCGTGCTGCCGAGCTCGCGCAGGTCGAGACCCGCGCAGAACGCGGGGTCGGCACCGGTCAGGACGACGACGTCGACCCGGTCGTCGCGCTCCGCGTCCACGAGCGCGGTCGCGGAAGCGCGCTGCAGCGCGGTGTCGAGCGCGTTGCGCGCCTCGGGGCGGTTCAGCGTCACGATCCGGACGCGACCGACCGTCTCGGTGAGGACCAGCTCCTGCATGGCCGGGATCGTAGGCAGCGGCGATACCGTCGCGAGATGGCAGCTCCTCCCTTCACCGGCGTCGGCGTGGCCCTCGTCACGCTGTTCGACGACACCGGCGCGCTCGACACGCCGGCCACCGCCGAGCTCGCCGCGCGACTCGTCGACCTCGGTGTCCGTGCCGTCGTCGTCGCGGGGAGCACGGGCGAGGCCGCCACGCTCGACCGCACCGAGCGCATCGAGCTCCTCGACGCCGTTCGCGCCGCGGTCACCGGCGTGCCGGTCATCGCGGGGACGGGCGCCCCCTCCGCGCACCAGGCGGCCCGGTTCACGCGTGACGCGTGCGACCACGGCGCCGACGCTGTGCTCGTGCTGTCGCCGCCCGGCGACGCCGACCAGCGCGCGTACTACGACACCGTGCGATCCGTCGCGGGCCGGTGCCCCGTGCTCGCCTATCACTTCCCCCGTGTGTCGTCGCCCGGCATCCCCGTCGGCACGCTCCCGGAGCTGCCGATCGCGGGGTTGAAGGACTCGTCGGGCGACGCGCGGCGTCTGCTCCAGGAGCTGACCACGTGGAACCGCCCGCTCTACACCGGCGCGGCGTCGCTGCTCGCGCTGGGCGGTCCGGCCGGCTGCGCGGGCGCGATCCTCTCGCTCGCGAACGTCGACCCGGAGCACTGCTCCGCCGCGTTCGACGGCGACCTGGACGCGCAGCGTGCCCTCGCGGAGGCCGACGTCGCGACCCACGAGCGCTTCCCGCTCGTGTTGAAGGAGCGCGTCGCCAAGCGCTTCGGCACGTCGACGACGTGTCGCGCGGTGTGACCGCGTTGTGACCGCGGTGTCGATCCCGGACGCCGTCTACCACCGCGAGGGCGACACGCTCGTGCCGACCGAGCTCGCCCGGGGCCCCTGGTCGCCCGACGCGCAGCACGGCGGACCGCCGGCCGCGCTGCTTGCCCGCGCGGCCGAGACGTTCCAGCGCGTCGACGGTGCGCGCGTCGCGCGACTCACGATCGAGCTGCTGCGGCCCGTCCCGCTCGTGCCGCTGCGTGTCGCGGCGCGGATGGTGCGACCCGGCCGGAAGGTGCAGCTCGTCGAGGCGTCGCTGTTCGCCGACGACCTCGAGGTCGTCCGCGCGACTGCGTTGAGGTTGCGCGAGCAGCCGCTCGCCATGCCCGAGGGCATCCTCGATCCGTCACGCCCGGAGGACGGGACGACCGGTGACGTGGCGTTCGAGCGCGACTGGCCCGTCAACTTCGCCGACGCCGTCGAGTTCCGGACCGTGCGCGGCGGGCCGGGCGGGGAGCCGGGACCGGGGACGTGCTGGATCCGCCTGCGCGTCCCGATCGTCGCGGGCGAGGAACCGACGCCGCTGCAACGCCTCGCGGCCGCCGCGGACTTCGGCAACGGGATCAGCTCGCCGCTCGGCTGGGAGCGCTACACGTTCGTGAACCCCGACCTCACGATCGCGTTGCACCGCGCGCCCGCAGGCGAGTGGATCGGCCTCGAGTCGCGCACGTGGCCAGACGCCGACGGCATCGGGGTGGCCGACACCGCGCTGTACGACGAGCGCGGTCGCGTCGGCCGGTCGGTCCAGACGCTGCTCCTCGACGCCCGCTGACGCCGCGGTTGCGGGCGTGTTCACGGACATTTATTATCCGGATAATGCGCATCTCGGAAGGCCGCGCGTAATGCGCATCTCGGAAGGTGTCGAGTGGGGGCTGCACTGTGCCGTGCTCCTCGCCGCGATCCCGGCCGACGCGGCGTTGCCGACCGGTCGCCTCGCCGAGTTCCACGGCGTCCCGGCCGCGTACCTGGCGAAGCACCTGCAGGCGATGTCGCGCGCGGGGCTGCTCGAGTCCGTGCCCGGCGCGCGCGGCGGGTACCGCCTGGCTCGACCGCCCGCGGCCATCACCGTGCGCGACGTCGTGGAGGCGATCGACGGGCCGCAGCCCGCGTTCCGTTGCACCGAGATCCGCCGGCGCGGTCCGGCCGCGGTCGGCGCGCGCGCGTACCGGTTGCCGTGCTCGATCCACCAGGTGATGGACCGCGCCGATGCCGCGTGGCGTGACGAGCTGGCGCGCACGTCGATCGCGGATCTGGTCGCGATGGTCGCCGAGAACGCGCCGGCCGCCGGTCTGCAGAAGGGCATCGCCTGGGTGACCGACGCGGTGAGCCGCTGAGAGGGGAGGCCGTGATGGACGTCTTCGTGGTCGGAGCAACGGGCGAGCTGGGCCGTCCTGCCGTCGCCCGAATGGTGAAGGACGGGCACCACGTGCGGGGCGTCGCGCGCAGCGACGCCAAGGCCACGCTGCTGCGCGATCTCGGTGCCGAGCCCGTCGAGGTCGACGTGTTCGACCGCGAGGCGATGTCGACCGCGGTGAAGGGGAGCGACGCCGTCCTGCATCTCGCGACGCACATCCCACCGGTGCGGGAGATGCGCCGGCCGGGCGCGTGGGAGCTCAACGACCGCCTGCGGAGCGAGCTCTCGCCCATGCTCGTCGATCTCGCGCTCGAGCACGGCGTGGGCACGGTCGTCGCGGAGTCGATCACGTTCCCGTACCCGGACCGTGGGGACGCCTGGATCGACGAGACGGTCCCCGTCGACGCCACGTTCCCGTCGGTCACGGACCTCGAGCGCGCGGTCGAGCGGTTCCGCGAGAGCGGCGGTCGCGGCGTGGTCTTGCGGTTCTCGCAGTTCTACGGGCCGACCGCAGAATCGACGGATGCCGCGCTCGCGTACGCGAAGTGGCGTCTCGCGATGTCGCTCGGCTCACCACGCGGCTACCAGTCGGCCATCCACACCGACGACGCCGGCGAAGCCGTCGCCGCGGCGCTGGACGCGCCGGCCGGCGTCTACAACGTGTCGGACGACGAGCCGTTGACGCGGCGCGACAACGTCGACGCGTTCGCGGCCGCCTTCGGATGCAAGCACCTGTGGATCGCGCCCTCGTGGTTGGCGCGGGTCGTCGGTGGGTCGTCGAGCGCGGCCCTCGCGCGCTCGCACCGCATCGCGAACGCGAAGTTCAAGGATGCGACCGGGTGGGCGCCCGTCTACCCCAGCGCGCGCGAGGGCTGGACGGCGACCGCGGCAGCGAGGAAGGAGCGAGTGGGCGGTGCCTGAGCGCGCGCTCCAGCGGGTGGGCCTGCTGCTGCTCGGTGTACCCGGGATCGTCGTCGGCGCGTGGGCCGCGTTCGCCCCGCGGTCGTTCTTCGACGACTTCCCGGGACTCGGTCAGCAGTGGGTCGCGCCGGACGGCGTGTTCAACGAGCACCTGGTCCGCGACGTCGGCGAGCTCACGCTCGCCCTCGCGCTCGTCGCGCTGGTCGCCGTCGTTTGGACCACGCCTGTGCTGGTTCGGGTCGCCGCGGCGGCGTCGCTCGTCGACGGCGTCCCGCACCTCGTGTACCACCTGCGCCACCTCGACCCGCTCGCACCCGACGCGCGTGTGGCGAGCATCTCGGCGCTCGCGCTCGGGCCCCTCGTCGCGGTCGCGTTGCTGGCGAGCACGTTCCGCGACATCGGTCGCGCGCCCCGCCGGGCGCGATGACGCTCAGCGACGGCCGGACAGCGGACGCTTGCCGTGGTTGGCCTTGTTGCGGCGGGCCCGCAGCTTCCGCTTCTTCGTCTTCTTGCTCATCACGCGCCCTCGGGTCCGGCGATCGACGGGGGAGGTCGCACGTTAGTCGGCGGCGAGGGCGCCGGTAGCCTGAGCCTCGATGGAGCATCTCGGGCTCGTCGGTCTCCCCGACTCCGACCACGGCCGCCTGTTCAGCGCCCTGACGGGCCTCCCGGCACCGGGCGGCTTCGAGACGACGAAGGGCGTCGCGCAGCTGCCGGACGCGCGCGTCGACCGTCTCGGGGAGATGTCGGAGTCGCGGAAGACCGTCTACGCGACGTTCGAGATCGACTACATCCCGGGGCTCGCGCCCGGCGCGCGCCCTGGCGAGGGACTCGGCGCGAAGCTGCTCGGCTCGCTGCGTGACGCGGACGCGATCCTCTACGTGCTGCGGGGGTTCGACGACACAGACCCCGCCGACGACCTCGCGACGCTCGAGTACGAGCTCGTCCTCGCCGACATCGGATCCGTCGAGAACCGCCTCGACCGGCAGCGCCGCGCGGCGAAGGGTGACAAGTCGCTCGGCCCCGAGATCGCCGCGCTCGAGCACGCGCACGCGCAGCTGTCCGAGGGCGTGCCCGTCTACCGGTCGCAGCTCGAGCGGTCCGAGCGTGCGCTCCTCGCGCCGGTGTTCCTGCTCACGAACAAGCCGGTGCTCGTCGTCGTGAACATCGGGCTGGACCAGCTCGGCGATGCGGACGCGGTCGCCGCGCGTGTGGGTGTCGACGACGCGCTCGCCGTCTGCGTCGAGATCGAGGCCGAGGTCGCGGCGTGCGACCCGGCCGACCGTCCGGAGCTGCTCGAGAGCTTCGGCATCACCGAGAGCGTCCTGCCGCGCGCCGCCCGCGCCGCGTACCAGCTGCTCGGCCGGCGCACCTTCTTCACCACGGGTGACAAGGAGACGCGCGCGTGGACGTTCCGCGCCGGGGCCAAGGCACCCGAGTGCGCGGGTGTCATCCATTCGGACCTGCAGCGTGGTTTCATCCGCGCCGAGGTGATCCACTGGGACGACCTGCTCGACATCGGGTCGTGGACGAAGGCGAAGGAGCTCGGCAAGCTCCGCGTCGAGGGCAAGGAGTACGAGGTCGAGGACGGCGACGTGCTCGAGATCCGCTTCAACGTCTGAGATGGGTGCTGGGAGTCGACACGCCGGCGGGACCGCCTGGCTCGTGCGCGACGGTGACGTGCTCGCGACCGCGGAGCTCGCGACGTCCTGGCGCGCGCGGACGCGCGGGCTGCTCGGTCGCGACTCGTTCGACGGCGCGCTGCTCCTCCGCCCGTGCAAGCAGGTGCACACGTTCGGCATGCGCTTCCCGATCGACGTCGCGTTCTGCACCGGTGACGGCGTCGTGCTGCACATGACGTCGCTGCGGCCGTGGCGGATGTCGCGCGTCGTGCGCCGCGCGCGCTTCGTCGTGGAGGCGCCGGCCGGCGCGTTCGAACGCTGGTCTCTGCGCCCGCTCGACGTCCTCGAGATCAAAGAGTAGGGAGGACGCGCGCGCGTGGCCGGGCGGCTCGTCGTGGTCGCGACGCCGATCGGCAACCTCGGTGACCTGTCGCCACGTGCCGTCGAGACGCTGCGTGACGCCGACCTGATCGCGGCGGAGGACACCCGTCGCACGCGCGCGCTGCTCACGCATGCAGGCGTACCGGCGCGCGGGCGGCTCGTCGCGCTCCACGCCCACAACGAACGGCAGGCGCTCGCCCGGGTCGTCGAGCGCATCGCGGCGGGCGACGTCGTCGCATACGTCACGGACGCGGGCACGCCGGGCGTCTCCGACCCCGGCCAAGCCCTCGTCCGCGCGTGCGTCGACGCCGACCTCGACGTGTCGACCGTGCCCGGCCCGAGCGCGGTGCTCGCGGCGCTCGTCGTGTCGGGTCTCGGCGCCGACCGGTTCGTGTTCGAGGGATTCCTCCCCCGCAAGGGGCGCGAACGTGCCCGGCGCCTGGCCGCGATCGCGGGCGAGACGCGGCCCGTCGTCCTGTTCGAGGCGCCCGGCCGGGTCGCGGCGACGCTGCGCGACGTCGCGGATGCATGCGGTGCCGAGCGCCCGGTCGCGGTCGCGCGCGAGCTGACGAAGCTCCACGAGGAGGTCTGGCGCGGACCGGTGGGCGAGGCGGCCGAGCGGGCCGCCCGCGACGAGCCGCGCGGCGAGCACGTCGTCGTCGTCGGCGGGCGGGAGGGTGACGACGGTCCGGCCGTCGACGAGGACACGCTCGACACCGCGCTCCGCGATGCGCTCGACGACGGGCTCTCGGCACGCGACGCCGCTGCCCGTGTCGCGGCCGCGCTCGCGGTGCCGAAGCGAAGGGCGTACGAACGCGCGACCGCGTTGCGACGGCGCGATGGTCGATAGGCGAACCGCGCTCTCGCGCGCGCGTCCGGTCAGGTCGCGCGCAACTGCTCGGTGCACGAGCGGCACACGAGCTTGCCGGAGAACTCGTGCAGATCGGTCGTCGCGCCGCAGAAGATGCAGTGCGCCTCGACCTTCGCGAGCACGATCCGGTTGTCCTCGACGTAGATCTCGACGAGGTCGCCCTCGCGGATCCCGAAGAGGCGGCGCAGCTCGGCAGGGAGGACGATCCGGCCGAGCTGGTCGACCTTGCGGGCCATGCCGATCGCCTTCACAGGCGGCACCCTCCGGGGGTGAATTCGGCGTCGGATCGCCGGGGACGGTCGGTATCGTAGGTCCGCATGTCGCGCCCCTTCTACGTGACGACGCCGATCTACTACGTGAATGACGTGCCCCATATCGGACACGCGTACACGACGGTCGCGGGCGACGTCCTCACCCGGTGGCGCCGGCTCTGCGGCGACGACGTCGTGTACCTGACCGGCACCGACGAGCACGGCCTGAAGATCCAGCAGGCCGCCGACGCCGCGGGGATCACGCCGAAGGAGCTTGCCGACCGCAACAGCGAGCGCTTCCGCGAGACGTGGCGCAGCCTCGACATCGCGAACGACGTGTTCATCCGCACGACCGAGCCGCGCCACTACCGCGCGGTGCAGCAGTTCCTGCAGGCCGTCTACGACGCGGGTGACATCGAGCTCGGTACCTACGAGGGGCTCTACTGCGTCGCGTGCGAGGCGTACTACACCGAGGACGAGCTCGTGGACGGGATGTGCCCGATCCACGGCCGCCCGGTCGAGCGCGTCACCGAGGAGAACTACTTCTTCAAGCTGTCGCGCTTCGAGGACCGGTTGCTGGCGCACTACGACGCGCACCCCGAGGCGGTCCAGCCCGACGTGCGCCGCAACGAGGTGCTCGGCTTCATCAAGCAGGGCCTGCGCGACTTCTCGATGAGCCGGACGTCGATCTCGTGGGGCGTCCCGCTGCCGTGGGACGAGCGGCACGTCGCGTACGTCTGGTTCGACGCGCTCTTCAACTACTGCACCGGCGTCGGGTACGGCGAGGACCCGGCCCGCTTCGACCGCTACTGGCCGGCCGACTACCACCTCATCGGGAAGGACATCCTGCGGTTCCACGCCGTCTACTGGCCCGCGATGCTCATGTCGGCCGGCCTCGAGCCGCCGAAGTGCGTGTTCGCCCACGGGTTCCTGCTGGTCGGTGGGGAGAAGATGTCGAAGACCGGCGCGAACCAGATCGCGCCGGGCGAGCTCGTCGCGGAATTCGGCGTCGACGGGTTCCGCTACCACTTCATGGTCGACCAGCGGTTCGGCCCCGACGGCGACTTCAGCTACGAGGCGATGGCCGCGCGCTACAACGCGGACCTCGCGAACAACTTCGGCAACCTCGCGAACCGCGTCCTCAACATGGCCGTCAACTACTGCGACGGCGTGGTCCCCGACGCGCGCGAGGACGGGCCGCTCGTTGACGCCGCGGCGCGCGCGTTCGACGGGTTCCAGGACGGCCTCGGGCGGCTCGACTTCTCCGGCGGGTTCTCCGCGGTGTGGGAGCTGATCCGCGCGACCAACGCGTACATCGAGGACCGCCAGCCGTGGGCGCTCAACAAGGCCGGCGACGCGACCAAGACCGCCGCGGTCCTCGGGGACTGCCTCGAGGCGCTGCGCATCGTGACGGTGCTCGCGTCGCCCGTCATCCCGAACGCGTGCGGGGTGCTCTGGCAGCGGCTCGGGCAGGCGGGCCGTCCGGAGGACCAGCGGTTGCCGGGCGCGGCGGAGTGGGGCGGCCTGCCGGCCGGGAACCGCCTCGAGAAGGGCGCACCGCTGTTCCCCCGAGTCGAGGCGTGATCGGCGCACCGCCCGGGCCCTGGGTCGACAGTCACTGTCACGTCCCGTTCATCGACGACGGCGCCGCCCCCGACGCGGTCGTCGCGCGTGCGCGCGACGCGGACGTCGCGTGGATGGTCACCGTCGGAACGGACCTCGTGACGTCGCGCGACGCGGTCGCGCTCGCAGGACGCCACGACGAGGACGTGTACGCGACCGTCGGCCTGCACCCGCACGACGCGTCGCGCTTCGACGACGAATGGGACGCGCTCGTCGCGCTCGCCGCGTCCGCGCGCGTCGTCGCGGTCGGGGAGTGCGGCTTCGACCTCCACTACCGCCACTCGTCCGAGGAGGAGCAGGAGCGCGCGTTCCGCGCCCAGGTCGCGCTCGCGCGCACGCTCGACACGACGCTCGTGATCCACACGCGCGAGGCGTGGGACGAGACGTTCCGGGTCCTGGCCGACGAGGAGCTGCCGCCGCGCATCGTGTTCCACTGCTTCACGGGCGGACCCGACGAGGCCCGGCGGGCGCTCGACACGGGTGCGTTCCTCTCCTTCAGCGGGATCGTGTCGTTCCGCAACGCGTCCGACGTGCGCGCGGCCGCCGCGTTCGCGCCGCTCGCACGCGTCCTCGTCGAGACCGACTCCCCGTACCTCGCGCCCGCGCCGCACCGCGGCCGGCCGAACGAGCCCGCGCTCGTCGGCTTCGTCGGGGCCGCGCTCGCCGACGCCGTGCAGCGGCCGGTCGCGGAGGTCGCGGCGGCGACGGTCGCCAACGCACGGGCCGCGTTCGTCCCGGATCCGCCGCCGAGTCGCTGACCTGCGGGTTCTCCGCGGAGACTGGCAGATCCTTCCTCTCGCATTGCCCGGCTCGGGTGGCGTCGATACGTTCCCGCGGTTGCCTCCCGTCGTATCGGGTACGACGGGACGTCGTTCGAGTGCCATGGCGCACCCGACCGGGAGGGCGGACCCGATCACCGAGCACCTGACCCGTCAGTCGACGCGCCATGCCACGCGTCAGGTCCGTCACGACGCCCGCGCGCGGCGCTACGCGTTGCGCGCCGTGCGCCCGTCGCCCGCCCGGGAGGCGGCGCCCGAGCCCGAGGTCTGGCTGCCGATCGCCGACCTGGGCGAGATCCTCGAGCTCGAGGTCGCGGTGTGGGCCTCCGAGCTCTCCGACGACGTCGCGGACCCAGCCGCCGCGTCGGGGAACGTCAACGTGGTCGCCGCGTCGGCGGTCGCGCCCGCGGTCGCCGACCCGCTCGTGCCCGCCCCCGCGCACGCCGACCCGGTCGCGCCCGCCCCCGACGTCGCGCCCCCGCCGCGAGCGCTCGTCGCTCCCGAGCGCGCCCCGGCCGTCACGCCGGAGCGCGCGCCGGCCGTCGCGCCGGATCCCGTCGTCGCGCCGCGACCGTCGCGGGCGCCCGTCCGCCACCGCAGCGGCACCCGTCCGGTCACGCCACCGCGGCCCCGCCTCGTCGAGGCCGCGGTCCTGGGCGCGACCGTCGCGGCCGTCGCCGTCGGGTCGCTCCTGCTGCTCGGACCGGCCCGCCGGCAGGTGACCGTGCGGATGCACGGCGGCACGTTCGTGCGCGCCTCGGGCGCGGCGACCGTCCGCGCGCTGCTGCATGACGAGCACATCCGCCTCCGACGCGGCGAACGCGTCGAACCGGGGCTCGGCGCCGCGCTCCGCGACGGCATGACCGTCACGATCGAAGGATCGAGCGACGCCGCGGCCGCGGCTGCGCCACCCGCGCCCGTCACGCCGGCTCCCGCGGCGGCCGCGCTCGCGGTCCCACCCGCGACTGCCGCACCGACGACCACGAGCACGCCCGCGCTGTCCACGACGACGACCGCCGCGCCGGCCGCGACGTCGTCCACGAGCGCGACGTCGTCGACGACCGCCGCCTCGCGCACGGTCACCATCCGCACGACGCGTGGGCGCGCGAGCGGCGGCGCGAGCTGGTACCGGAGCCCGTGGGGATCGGATTCGTGCGCGAGCCGGACGCTGCCGTTCGGGACGATCGTCCGCATCGTGAACCGCGACACCGGTTCGAGCACGACGTGTCGGGTCGCCGACCGCGGGCCGGTGAACCGCGCGTGGGTGCTCGACCTCGACGACAACGTCTTCCGGCAGCTCTCGCCGCTCGGCCTCGGCGTCATCCCGGTGTCGATCTCCTGGTGACCACACGCTGAGGGAGCCGTCTCGCACGGCGCGCGTGCGACCATGACGATCGTGTCCCTCTCGCCCGCGGGCGTGCGCGCGCTGCTCGAACGTCACGACGTGCACCCGAGCCGCGCGCTCGGTCAGAACTTCCTCGCCGACGCCAACACCGCGCGTCGCATCGTGCGCCTCGCAGACGTCGGGCCCGGTGGGCGCGTGCTCGAGATCGGCCCGGGCGTCGGCTCGCTGACCGTCGAGCTCGCGCGCGCTGGCGCGCGTGTCGTCGCGCTCGAGCTGGACCGCTACCTGCTGCCCGTCCTCGAGGACGTCGTGCGCGACGCGGGTGACGTGCGGATCGTGTCGGGAGACGCGATGTCGACCGATCTCGATGCGTTGCTCGACGACGGACCCTGGCACCTCGTCTCGAACCTGCCGTACAACCTCGCGACGCCGCTCATCATGCGCGTCCTCGACGACGTCCCGCGCGTCACGCACTTGCTCGTGATGGTCCAGCGCGAGGTCGGGGAGCGGCTCGCCGCGCGCGTCGGCGACGACGCCTACGGCGCGGTCTCCGTGAAGGTCGCGTACTACGCCACCGCGAGGGTCGTCGCGACCGTCCCGCCGACGGTGTTCGTCCCGCGACCCCACGTCGACTCCGCGCTCGTCGAGATCACGAGACGCGCGCACCCGGCCGTCGACGTCGCGGATCCGCGCCGCATGTTCGAGCTCGTGCGGGCCGGCTTCGGGCAGCGCCGGAAGATGCTGCGCGGCGCGCTCCGCGGCGCGCTCGGCCGCGACACCGTCGCGGTGTTGCAGGAGGCGGGGATCGATCCCGGCGCCCGGGCCGAGACGCTGACGCTCGACGACTGGGCCGCGCTCGTCGGTGCCGCGACCCGGGACGTGTGAACGTGCTCGAAGCGGTCGCGCCCGCGAAGCTCACGCTCTCCTTGCGCGTGCTCGGCACGCGCCCCGACGGCTTCCACGACCTCGACGCGCTGGTCGTGACCGTGGACGAGCCCCACGACGTGCTCCGCATCACGCCCGGTGGTTCGGGCGTCCGCCTCCGCGTCCGCGGTCCTGCGTCCGACGGCGTTCCCACCGGCGACGACAATCTCGTCGCGCGCGCGGCGCGTCTGCTCGCCGCGCTCGTGCCCGACGCGACGGACGTCGAGATCGTCCTCGACAAGGCGATCCCGCCCGGCGCGGGGCTCGGTGGCGGCTCCTCCGACGCGGCGGCGTTCCTGCGCGCGATGACGGCGCGCGCCGACGTCGACCCCGCTCGCGTGCACGAGCTCGCGGCCCAGCTCGGCTCCGACGTGCCCGTCTGCCTCCGCGGTGGCAGCGCGCGCATGCGCGGCCGCGGCGACGTCGTGGAGCCCGTCTCCCTGCCCGCGTTGCGCGTCCTCGTCGTCGTCCCGCCGTTCGGGCTGTCGACGCCCGCGGTGTACCGGGCGTGGGACGAGCTCGGCGGGCCGTCGAGCACGCGCGCGGTCACCGCGCCCGACGCCGTCCGACACGTGTGCAAGGAGCTCGTCAACGACCTGGAGCCCGCGGCGGAGCACGTCGAGCCCCGCCTCGCGCGCTTCCGCACCGCGCTGGAGGACGCGGCGGAGCTCCCGGCGCTCCTCGCGGGCAGCGGCTCCGCGTACGCGCTCGTGTACGGCCCCGGTGACGGGTGGCGCGACGTCGTCGGTCGCGTCGAGCGTGCGCTCGGGGTGACCGTGCACGCGGGGCTGACGATGGCGCCGAGCGCGTGACGGCCGCCCCAGAGGGCGGCCGTCCGAGTGCTGGATGGGCCGACGAGGTCTAGCGACCCTGTTGGCGGCGCTGCCAGCGCGTCCGCTTGAGCAGCTTCTTGTGCTTCTTCTTGCGCATCCGCTTGCGCCGCTTCTTGATCAGGGAGCCCATGGCGGCGACGAAGATACCCGTCGCCGTCGCGAGCAGTCACATTCGCGTGGCTCGCGGCGGTCTGGACGTCCGGCGTGCGGCGCTATCGTCGACCGGTCGGGGGTGGTGTAACGGCAGCACGGGGTCCTTTGGAGTCCCAAGTCGAGGTTCGAGACCTCGCCCCCGAGCGGTAGGGGCGAGGAAGTGGCCTGCCGATCCCGCAACGACGCGGAGCGAGGTGGACGATGAGCCAGTACCGACCGTTGGCAGCGGTGGTGCTCGCAGCGGGCGAGGGGACGCGCATGCGTTCGTCGACGCCGAAGGTCCTGCACTCGTTGTGCGGGCGGCCGATCCTGCTGCACCTCCTCGACACGTTGGTCGCGCTGCCGCTCGAGCGCGTCGTCGTGGTGGTGGGTCACGGCGCGGAGCGCGTCACGAAGACGTTGCAGGAGCAGCTCGCGACGGAGACGCCGATCGAGTTCGTCGAGCAGCGTGTGCAGCGCGGGACGGGCGACGCCGCGAGCGTCGGCCTCACGGGGTTCCCCGACGACGTCGACGGGGAGTACGACATCGTCATCATCCCGGGTGACATCCCGCTGCTGCGCCCGGAGACGGTCGCCGCCCTCGCGCGCGAGCACCGCTCGTCCGACGCCACCGCGACCCTGCTGACCGCGGTCCTGCCCGACCCGACCGGGTACGGCCGCGTCGTGCGCGACGAGCAGGGTCGCGTCGAGCGGATCGTCGAGCAGACCGACGCGACCCCCGACGAGCTCGCGATCGCCGAGGTGAACCCGTCGATCTACTGCTTCCGCCGCGGTCTGCTCGCACCCGCGTTGCGGCGCCTGAGCCCCGAGAACGCGCAAGGCGAGTACTACCTGACCGACGTGATCGGCGTGCTGCGCCAGGCCGGCCACCAGGTCATCGGCATCCCGGCCGACGACCCGCTCGAGACGATGGGTGTGAACGACCGCGCGCAGCTCGCGGAGGCCGAGGCCGTCCTGCGCGCGCGGATCAACGCCCGGTGGATGCGCGAAGGCGTGACCATGGTCGACCCCGCGCGCACCTACGTCGACGCGACGGTCGAGCTCGAGCCGGACGTGCGGCTGCTGCCGGGCACGATCCTCGAAGGGCGGACCGTGGTCGCGTCGGGCGCGGTCGTCGGGCCCGACTGCCGGCTCGTCGACACGATCGTCGGCGCGGACGCCGTCGTGCAGAACACCGTCGCGCGCGAGTCCGAGATCGGCGACCGCGCGACGGTCGGTCCGTACGTGTCGTTGCGGGCCGGGACGCGCATCGCGGCGGACGCGCACGTCGGCACGTTCGTCGAGACGAAGAACGCGGAGATCGGCGAGGGCGCGAAGGTGCCGCACCTCTCGTACGTCGGTGACGCCGAGATCGGCGACCGCGCCAACATCGGTGCGGGGACGATCACCGCGAACTACGACGGCCGCGAGAAGCACCGCACGAAGGTCGGGCGCGACGCGCGGATCGCGTCGAACACGGTGCTCGTCGCGCCGGTCGAGGTCGGCGACGGCGCGTACACGGGCGCGGGCGCGATCGTCACCAAGGACGTCCCGCCGGGCGCGCTGGCCAAGGGTGTCCCCGCCCGGGTCGAGGAGGGATGGGCCGAGCGACGGCGGGGACGCGACCAGCCGCGCGACGAGTAACGAGCGACGGCGCTCCGGCGGGTGCGCGAGGATGGCGGGGATGGAGGTCGTCCCGCGCAAGAAGCTCATGCTCTTCTCCGGCCGCGGCAACCGTGAGCTGGCGGAGGAGATCGCCGCCGACCTGCAGGTCCCGCTGGGCGACGTCGTCCTGTCGACCTTCGCCAACGGCGAGCTCTACTGCCGCTACGGCGAGAGCATCCGCGGTGCCGACGTCTTCATCCTCCAGAGCCACTGCGACCCCATCAACGACCGGCTGTTCGAGCAGCTGATCATGATCGACGCCGCGAAGCGCGCGTCGGCGAAGCGCATCACCGCGGTCTGCCCGTTCTACGGCTACGCGCGCCAGGACCGGAAGGCCGAGGGCCGCGAGCCGATCACCGCGCGACTCGTCGCCGACCTGCTCACCGCGGCTGGTGCGAACCGCGTCGTTACCGTCGACCTGCACACCGGGCAGGTGCAGGGCTTCTTCGACATGCCCGTCGACCACCTGACCGCGGTGCCGATCCTCGCCGCGTACCTCGCGGACGTGATCGCGGACGACGAGGTCGTGCTCGTCGCGCCCGACGCCGGCGGCGGCAAGCTGGCGCGGCGCTTCGGCGACTATCTCGCCGACGACGGCGCGGGGAAGCGCACCGAGCTCGCGTTCATCGACAAGCGCCGCCCGAAGGGCACGCACAACGTCGCGGTCGCGACGGAGGTCGTCGGTGAGGTCGACGGCCGGACGTGCGTGATCGTCGACGACATCATCGACACCGCGGGGACGGTCACGAGCGCCGCGAACCTGCTCGTCGACCGCGGCGCGAAGGACGTCTACATCGCGGCGACGCACGGCGTCCTGTCCGGTCCGGCCGTCGACCGGCTGAAGAACGCGCCGGTGCGCGAGGTGATCGTCACGAACACGCTGCCGATCGCCGACGACAAGCACTTCGACTCGCTCCAGGTGCTGTCGATCGCGCCGATCGTCGCCGAGGCCCTCGACGCCGTCTTCGAGGACACGAGCGTCAGCGAGATCTTCCGGGGTGACAACGTCTGACGGGCTGAAGATGCGGCACTCACGTACGCATAGCGTCTGTGAGTGCCGCATCTTCTAGACTGAGCGTTCTTCCTGGTCACCCTCGTCGCGGAGGACGCGCGCGCCATGGCCGACACGATTCTCAGCGCGGAGTTGCGCACCGAGCGGGGCTCCGGCCCCGCGGGACGGCTCCGCCGCACGGGGCGCATCCCCGCCGTGGTCTACGGGCTCGACGCCGACAACCTCGCGGTGAGCGTCCCCGTCCGTGAGCTGAACCACATCCTGGCCGGCGAGTCGGGTGCGAACACGATGATCACGCTCGACCTCGGGAGCGAGCAGGTCCTCACGCTCGCCCGCCAGATCCACCGTCACCCGGTGCGCGGCGACCTCGAACACGTCGACTTCGTCCGCATCCGCCGGGACACCGCGGTGAGCGCGGAGGTCCCGATCTCGCTCGAGGGCGACTCGCCGGGCGTGCGCGATGGCGGGCTGCTCGAGCAGCAAGTGTTCACGCTGACCGTCGAGGCCAAGCCGGCCGACATCCCGACCGGCATCACGCTCGACGTGTCCGGTCTCGAGATGAGCGACCAGCTCCACGTCCGTGACATCCCGCTGCCGCCCGGCGTCACGACGCACCAGGACCCGGACGAGGTCGTGGTCGTCGTCGCGGTGCCCCGGGGCGCCGCGGCCGCGCCGCTGCCCGAGGAGGAGGCCGCCGCGGCCGAGGCCGCGGCCGCGGCCGAAGCGGGCGAGGGCGGCGCGGGGGGCGAGGCCGCGGCATCGAGCGGCGGCGAGTCGTCCGAGAGCTAGGGCCCGGTGTTGCGGCGCGGCGCGCCGCGCGAGCCGCGCACGGGTACGCCGGCCGACCTGCTCGTCGTCGGGCTGGGCAATCCCGGCGCCGAGTACGCGCGCACACGCCACAACGTGGGTGCCGAGGTCGTCGAGCTGCTCGCCGCGCGCCACGGCGGTCGTCTCCGCAAGAGCAAGGAGCGCGCGCTCGTGGACGAGGTGCGCGTCGACGGCCGACGGCTCGCGCTCGCCGTCCCGCTCACGTACATGAACGACTCCGGTCAGGCGGTCGCGCCGTTGGTGCGCCGCTTCGGCGTCGGCCCCGAGCACCTCGTCGTCGTCCACGACGAGCTCGATCTGCCCGTTGCCGCGCTGCGCATCAAGGCGGGTGGCGGTCTCGCCGGGCACAACGGCCTGCGGTCGATCAAGTCGCACCTGCACACCGACGCGTTCCTGCGCGTGCGGATCGGTGTCGACAAGCCGGTCACCAAGGAGCGCGGCGCGGACCACGTGCTCAACAAGTTCTCGAAGCGCGAGCGCGCCGAGGTCGACGTGACGATCGAGCAGGCCGCCGACGCCGTCGAGACGATCCTGCGCGAAGGCGTCGACGCGGCGATGAACCGCTTCAACTGATGTTCATGCGTCGCCGAACGTCGCTCTACGACAACGAGCGACGCACAAACGCTCCTCAGTTGGTCGAGATGTCGTCCGGGTAGTTGGCGAGCCAGGACAGCGTGCCGCGCTGGCGCTTCAGCACCGCGCGCCACAACGAGCCCGGGTTGCTCGCGAGCGCGTCACCCACGTCCGCGTCGACGACGAACCAGCCGCCGACCTGCAGCTCGCCCTCGAGCTGACCGGCTGCCCACCCCGCGTATCCCGCGAAGACGCGCACCTCCCGCACGACGGGCTGCAGCTCGTCCGGATCGCGGCCGAGGTCGACGGTTCCGAGCGGGCCGAGGACGCGCGTCCAGCCGTCACCCTCGCCGTCGCTGTCCGGTGCGCTGGCGGCCACTCCGAGACCGATCGCCGCGGTCGGCGCGACCGGCCCGCCGACGAACACGACTCCCGGCGCGGCCGCGACCGAGTGCCAGCCCGGCAGCGTCTCGACGAGCATCGTGTCGCTGGGCCGGTTGAGCACCACCCCGATCGCGCCCTCGTCGTTGTGCTCGAGGACGAGCACCACCGTCCGGTCGAAGTTGGGATCCGTCAGCACGGGGCTGGCGACGAGGAGCCGACCCTTGAGCGACCGCGGCAACACGCCTCGATCGTCGCGCGCTCCCGCGGCCGCCCCGGGGCGCCGGCGGGCGGCCGGAGCGCCTCCGGTACGCTCGATGCCGACCGCCCCGGAGCCTCCCGGCTCCGGCGTTTCGCGCGCCCACGCCCTTCGGAATGCCAGCTCCCTTCGCCGCCCTGCCCCCGCTCCTCGCCGACGATCCGACCGTCGTCGCGCTCGCGTCCGGCTCCGCGACCGTCGTCGCGGTGCCCGACGCCGCGCGGGCGCTCGTCGCCGCCGCGGTCGGGGCGCTGAGCGGCCGGCGGCCCGTCCTCGTCGCGACGCCGACGCGCGCGGAAGCCGACCGTCTCGCCCACGACCTGGGTGCACTGGTCGACCCGGACGACGTCGCGCTGTTCCCCGCATGGGAGACCCTCCCCTTCGAGCGCGTGTCGCCGGCGCTCGACACGATGGGCCGTCGACTGCGCGTCATGTGGCGGCTGCGTCGCGGCCGCGACGGCGACCGCGACCGGCTTCCGCGCGTCGTCGTCGCGCCCGCGCGCGCGCTCGTGCAGCGACTCGGCCCGCACGTCGAGGACGTCGAGCCCGTCGTCGTGACGCCCGGCGCGCGCGTCGACCGCGACGAGCTCGTCGAGCAGCTCGTCGCGGCCGGGTACCGCCGCGAGTACCAGGTCGAGGCGCGCGGCGAGATCGCGGTGCGCGGGTCGATCGTCGACGTCTACCCGTCGACCGCGGACCATCCCGTGCGCGTCGACCTGTGGGGCGACGAGGTCGATCGTCTCTCGATCTTCTCCGTCGCCGACCAGCGTTCCACTCACGACGTCGACGCGGTCGAGATCTTCCCGGCGCGTGAGCTGCTCCCGACCGACGACGTGCGCGAGCGGGCGCGAGCGCTCGTCAAGACCGCGCCCTGGGGCCGCGAGCAGTGGGAGCGGCTCGCTGAAGGCCAGACGTTCGACGGCATGGAGTCGTGGCTGCCGTGGCTCGTCGCCGACGAGCACCTGCTTCCCGACCTCCTCCCGCGGGGCGCGCTGGTGCTGCTCGTCGAGCCGAAGCGCCTGCGCGACCGCGCCGCGGACCTGCTCGAGGAGGAGGCCGCGCTGGCCGGCACGCTCGCGACGACGTGGGACGTCCCGGAGGGGCAGGACCTGCCGCGGCTCTCGCTGCCGTTCGATCGGTTGCTCGCGCACACACGCGCGGGCGTCGCGTCCGTGTTGAGCGCGCCGGAGGGTCCGTCGACGCCGCTCGTCGCGGCGAGCGCGTTCGACCCCGTGGTCGGCGACGTGGAGGGACTCGCACGCCGCCTCCGGAGGATGACGGACGACGGGTACCGGGTCGTGCTCGCCGCAGAGGGGCAGGGGAGCGCGGCACGCCTGCACGACGTGCTCGCGCAGGAAGATCTCGTCGTCCCCGTCGGCGACGCGCCCTCGCTGCAGCCCGGTGACGTCTCGCTCGTCGTCGCGCCGTTGGAGCGCGGCGCGGTGCTGCCGAGCGTGAAGCTCGCGCTCGTTGCCGAAGCGGACCTCACCGGGCGCCGGCGCGTGCACCGCCGGCCGCGTGGCGCGCGCCGCGGAGCCGACTTCTACGACGACCTCAGGACGGGCGACTTCGTCGTGCACCATCAACACGGCGTCGGTCGCTACGCGGGCATGGTCACGCGCGCGATCGGCGGCGTGGAGCGTGACTACCTGCTCGTCGAGTACAAGGGCGGCGACAAGCTGTACGTGCCGACCGACCAGGTCGGTCTCGTCCGCCGCTACACCGGCGGCGACAGCCCGACGCTGAACCGCATGGGCGGCAGCGACTGGGCGAAGACGCGCTCACGCGTCCGCAAGGCCGTCGCGGAGATCGCGGCCGACCTCGTCGCGCTCTACCGGCAGCGGCTCGCGACGACCGGTCACGCGTTCGGGCCCGACACCCCGTGGCAGCACGAGATCGAGGACGCGTTCCCCTACGAGGAGACGCCCGACCAGCTCAGGGCGATCGACGACGTCAAGGGCGACATGGAGCGCGACGTCCCGATGGACCGGCTCGTGTGCGGCGACGTCGGCTACGGCAAGACCGAGGTCGCGGTGCGCGCCGCGTTCAAGGCGGTGCAGGACGGCACCCAGGTCGCGGTGCTCGTCCCGACCACGCTGCTCGCCAACCAGCACGGCCAGACGTTCCGTGAGCGCTTCGCGAACTACCCGGTGCGCGTCGAGGTGCTGTCGCGGTTCCTGTCGACCAAGGAGCAGGACGCCGTCGTCGCCGGGGTCGCGGACGGCACGGTCGACGTCGTCATCGGTACCCACCGCCTGCTGTCAGACGACGTGAGGTTCAAGCAGCTCGGCCTGCTCGTCGTCGACGAGGAGCAACGGTTCGGCGTGCAGCACAAGGAGCGCATCAAGCGGCTGCGCACCAACGTCGACGTGCTCACGCTCACCGCCACGCCGATCCCCCGGACGCTCGAGCTGTCGTTGACGGGCATCCGGGACCTGTCGCTCGTCAACACGCCGCCCGAGGACCGCCAGCCGATCCTCACCTACGTCGGCGAGTACGACGAGCGCGCGGTCGCCGAGGCGATCCGGCGTGAGCTGCTGCGCGAAGGCCAGGCGTTCTACGTCCACAACCGCGTCCAGGACATCGATCTGGTCGCGGCCGAGCTCCGCGAGCTCGTGCCGGAGGCACGGATCGCGATCGCGCACGGTCAGATGGACGAGGGACACCTCGAGCGCGTCGTGCTCGACTTCGCGGAGCACGAGTACGACGTGTTGGTGTGCACGACGATCGTCGAGAGCGGTCTCGACATGCCGACGGTCAACACGCTGATCGTCGACCGCGCCGACCTGCTCGGCCTCGCGCAGATGTACCAGCTGCGCGGTCGCGTCGGCCGGCGCGGTCAGCGCGCGTACGCGTACCTGCTGCACCCGCCCGACCGCGTGCTCACCGAGGAGGCGTACGAGCGACTGAAGACGATCGGCGAGTTCACCGACCTCGGGTCGGGGTTCAAGATCGCGATGCGCGACCTCGAGATCCGCGGCGCGGGGAACCTGCTCGGCGGGCTGCAGTCGGGTCACATCGCGGCGGTCGGCTTCGATCTCTACTGCGAGATGGTGACCGAGGCGGTCGGCGAGCTGACCGGTGAGAAGCCGCCCGAGCCCTTCGAGGTGACGATCGACGTCGCGGCGGACGCGTACCTGCCGCGCGACTACGTGAGTCGCGACGACGTGCGCATGGAGGCGTACCGGCGGCTCGCCGCCGTCACGACCGAGGCCGACGTCGACGACGTCCGCGACGAGTGGCTCGACCGGTACGGGCCGCTGCCGCCGCCGGCGGAGACGCTTCTCGACGTCGCGCGCCTGCGCGCCGAGTGCGTCCGGCTCGGCATCAACACGGTGACCGTCGCGCGCAACATGGCGCGCCTGCAGCCCGTCACGCTGCGCGAGTCACAGAAGGTGCGGCTGCGCCGAATCGCGCCGAAGGCCGTCGCCAAGCCCGACGGCGAGCTCGCGGTGCCCATATCGCAGAGCCATGTGATCGAGGAGTCCTCAGCCGCGTTCCTCGTCGGGCTGCTGCGCGAGCTCGTACCACCCGCGGCGGTTTCGCCGCCGGCACCCGGGGCGCCGCTAGCATCCGCAGCGCCATGACCCGGTTCCGCTTCCTCGCTCTTGCCGCGCCCGCGCTCGCGATCGCCGTCGTGCTGTCCGGCTGTGGTGTCGCCAGCCATCCCGCCGCGACCGTCGGCGGGCACGACATCTCGCTGACGTCGTTCCAGGACGACCTCTCGCACTTCCGCGACAACAAGCAGTTCCGCAACGTCTACCAGCAGCAGATCGGCTCACCGCTGACGCACACGGACGGCACGGTCGACTCGCGGTGGAGCGCGATCTGGCTCACGCAGCTCGTCGAGCTCCAGCTCACCGACAACCTGTTCGCGCAGCGTCACCTCACGACGTCGGCGACGGACCGTCAGGGCGCGCAGCAGCAGGCCGACCAGTTCTTCGGCTCGGCCGCGGTCTTCAACGCGTTCCCCGCGTCCTTCCGCAACGAGTTCATCGACAAGCTCGCCCGGTTCCAGGCGCTGGCGCGCGACATCACGCAGACGGCGCCCGACCAGACCACCGCGCAGAACCGGCTGTCGACGGAGCTCCTCGGGGCGCTGCGGAAGGCGAACGTGCGGGTGAACCCGCGCTTCGGCACCGTCGACCTCACCTCGCAGGGATTCCAGATCAGCCCGCCGAAGGCGCCGAACGTCCAGGAGCAACGCGGCACCACCACGACGACCGGGACGCCGCTGCTCGGCACGACGCCGGGCGGGTGACGACGGCCGGCGTCGTCGTCGTCGGCCTCGGCCCCGCCGGGGCCGATCTGCTCCTCCCCGCGGCACGCGCCGAGATCGTCCGGGCCACGACCCGCTTCACACGCACCGCGCGCCATCCGGCCGTCGACGACCTCGCGCGCGACGGCGTCACGTTCCGGTCGTTCGACGACGTCTACGAGCGCGCCGCGAGCATCGAGGACGTGTACGTGACGATCGCGTCGACCCTCGCCGGCGTCGCGACGCGCGAGGGCGAGGTGCTGTACGCGGTGCCGGGCAGTCCCGCGGTCGCGGAACGCAGCGTCGAGCTGTTGCGCGCCCGGGACGACGTCGACGTGCGGGTCGTGCCCGGGTTGTCGTTCGCAGACCTCGCGTGGGCGACGCTCGGCGTCGACCCGGCGGGTCGCGGCGGTGAGGTCGTCGACGGGCACGACTTCTCACTCGACGCGACGACGGGTTCGCATCTCCTCGTCGCGCAGGTGGACTCGCGCTTCGTGCTGTCCGACGTCAAGCTCGAGCTGCTCGAGGTCCTCCCGCCCGACGCGCGCGTGACCGTGCTGCAACGGCTCGGCCTGGCCGAGCAGTCGGTGCGCGACGTCGCGCTCGCCGACCTCGACCGCGACGTCGAGCCCGACCATCTCACCGCGCTCGCCGTCGAGCTCGGCGACCGCCGCACCGGTGCGCAGTTCGCCCGGTTCGTCGCGCTCACCGCGCGCCTGCGCGATCCGGGGGGCTGCCCGTGGGACGCGGAGCAGACGCACCACTCGCTCGCCCGCTACGTGCTGGAGGAGGCGTACGAGACGGTCGAGGCGATCGAGACGCTCCCCGGCGACGCGCCCGCCGGCGAGGTCGACACGCGCGCGTACGCCCCGCTCGAAGAGGAGCTC
Source organism: Acidimicrobiia bacterium (assembly GCA_035651955.1). Taxonomy (NCBI): domain Bacteria; kingdom Bacillati; phylum Actinomycetota; class Acidimicrobiia; species Acidimicrobiia bacterium. The sequence goes on along the minus strand of DASRES010000003.1, from coordinate 15,641 downwards.
GGCGACCTCCTGTACCAGGTCGTGTTCCAGGCCAAGCTCGCGACGGAAGCCGGCGCGTTCACCGTCGACGACGTCATCCGCGGTGTGCACGACAAGCTCGTTCGCCGTCATCCGCATGTGTTCGGCACCGTCGAGGCCGACACGACCGACGAGGTCCTGCGCAACTGGGAGCACATCAAGCGCGCCGAGAAGGGACGCACGTCGCTGATGGCGGGCGTCGATGCGGGCCTGCCGTCGCTGCTGTACGCGCACAAGGTGCTGCGCAAGGCCGCCGCGGTCGGTCTCGCCGACGAGCGCGCCGACGCGGCCGCGGTGCGGGTGCGTGACGCGGCGGACGCGTACGTGCGCGCACGTGACGACGACGTGGACGCGACCGAGCGCGCGCTCGGCGATCTCCTCGCCGGCGCGGTCCGCATGGCGCGGGCACGCGGCGTCGACGGCGAGTCCGCGCTGCGCGGCTGGGCCGCTCGCTTCCGGGCCCGCTTCGAGGCGATGGAGCGACTCGCCGCGGCGCGGGGCACCGACCTCGCGGACGCGGAGGCGGCCACCGTCCGCGAGCTCTGGGACGAGGCGGGTGACGGCGCCTGAGCGTGCTCGCGCGGCTGCATGACGTGCCCCGTCGGCATCAGAGGACTAAGTTCGTCACACCAACCACACAGGCATCAGGAGGAGCACCCCGGTCGTGAGCGCGATCGCCGAGGTCACGGCACGCGAGATTCTCGACTCCCGCGGCAACCCGACGGTCGAGGTGGACGTCGAGCTCCTGACCGGCGCGCGAGGCCGGGCCGCCGTGCCGAGTGGGGCGTCTACCGGCGCGCACGAGGCCCACGAGCTGCGCGACGGCGGCGACCGCTACGGCGGCAAGGGCGTGCAGCAGGCCGTCGCCAACGTCGACGGCGAGATCGCCGACGCCGTTCGTGGTCTCGACGCCCTCGACCAACGCCTGGTCGACGCGACGCTCCTCGACGTCGACGGCACCGACAACAAGTCTCGTCTGGGCGCCAACGCGCTGCTCGGCGTGTCGCTCGCGGTCGCGAAGGCAGCGGCCGAGGAGTGCGACATGCCGCTGTACCGCTACGTCGGCGGCGCGAACGCGCACGTCCTGCCGTTGCCGTTGATGAACGTGCTCAACGGCGGCGCGCACGCCGACTCGAACGTCGACCTGCAGGAGTTCATGCTCGCGCCCGTCGGTGCGGCGAGCTTCGCGGAGGCGTTGCGCTGGGGTGCCGAGACGTACCACGCGCTGAAGAAGCTCTTGCACGACCGCGGTCTGTCGACGGCCGTCGGCGACGAAGGCGGCTTCGCGCCCGACCTCCCGTCGAACGAGGAGGCGGTGAAGCTCCTCTTCGAGGCGGTCGAGGCTGCCGGCTACCGACCGGGTGACGAGATCGCGCTCGCGCTCGACACCGCGTCGAGCGAGATCTACCGCGACGGGCGCTATGACCTCGCCGGTGAGGGCAAGCAGTTCACGGCGGCCGAGTTCGCCGACTACCTCGCCGATCTCGTCGACCGGTACCCGATCGTCTCGATCGAGGACGGCATGGCCGAGGACGACTGGGACGGATGGGCAGCGCTGACGCGCCGGCTCGGCGAGCGAGTCCAGCTCGTCGGTGACGACCTGTTCGTGACGAACAGCGAGCGTTTGCAGCGCGGGATCGACGACGGCATCGCGAACTCGATCCTGATCAAGGTGAACCAGATCGGGACGCTGACCGAGACGCTCGACACGATGGCACTCGCCGCCCGGGCCGCGTACACGTCGGTGATGTCCCACCGCAGCGGCGAGACCGAGGACACGACGATCGCCGACCTCGCGGTCGCGACGAATTGCGGCCAGATCAAGACGGGCGCGCTCGCGCGCACCGACCGCGTCGCGAAGTACAACCAGCTGCTGCGCATCGAGGGACAGCTCGGCGAGACCGCCGCGTACCTCGGCGGCGGCGCGCTGGCCCGTCGGGTGAGGGGCTAGCGGCATGCTCGACGCGATCCGGTCGCGCGCCGCGACGCTGCGCGTCGTGCTCGCGTCGTTCGCGCTCGTCGCCGGCATGTTCGTGTTCGTGTTCCCGACCCGCACGTGGTGGTCGCAGCGCCAGCAGGTGAACGACGCGCGCTCACAGCTCGCGCTGCTGCAGCAGCAGAACGACGCGCTCGCCCGCCAGGCCAAGCAGCTCCGCAGCGACGCCGAGATCAAGCGGCGGGCGCGCGAGGAGTTCGGCTACGTGATGCCGGGCGAGCATGCCTACACGGCGATCCCGGCGCCGCCGACCACGACCACGACGACGACCGCGCCGCCCGCGACCACCGCGACGACCGCGACGACAGCGACGACGGCCCCGCCGACGACCGCGAGATCAGGGCGCTGAGACCGGTCGCGCCACCGCGAGACCGGCGGGCGCGGTCGGGAGCTGCACGGTCACGCGCAGGCCCCCGGCGGTCCCGGGTGTGAGGGTGACGGTCCCGTCGTGCGCGCCGGCGATGCTCTGCACGATCGCCAGGCCGAGGCCGACGCCCGCGTGGTCGCGGTGCACGCGCGTGGTGCCGCGCTGGAACGGCTCGACGAGCGTGGCGACCACGGGTGGGGCGAGCTCCTCGCCGGTGTTCTCGACGGTGAGCACCGCGCGCTTCGGCTGGCTACTGGTCGTGATCCGTACGGTGCCTCGTTGCGGCAGGTTGTGGACGATCGCGTTGTGCACGAGGTTCGTGGCCATCTGCAGCAGCAGCGCGTGGGAGCCGATCGTCGGTGTGACGTCGCCCGAGATCTCGATAGTGACCCCGTGTCGTTCCGCGAGCGGGAGGAGCGCCTCCGTGGCCTCTTCCACGACGAGGGACAGGTCGACGCGCTCTCGCGTGAACGACCGTTGGTCGGCCCGGCTCAGTACGAGCAACGCCTCGGTGAGATCGATCGCGCGCCCGTTCACGGCGCGGAGGCGATCGACGAGCTCGTCGGTGTCGCGGTCGGGATCGTTGCGCGCCACGTCGAGCAGGCTCTGCGTGATCGCCAGCGGCGTGCGCAGCTCGTGGGACGCATTGGCCGCGAACCGCCGCTGCTCGGCGACGTGCGCCTCCAGCCGCGCCAGCATGGCGTCGAACGCGTCGGCGAGCTCACGGAACTCGTCCTGACGGCCGTCCAGCTCGATCCGGTGGGCGAGAGATCCGGTCGCGGCCGTGCGCGTCGCGTCGGTGATCCGGGAGAGAGGTGCGAGCATCCGACCCGCGAGGATCCACCCACCCAGGAGACCGAACACCAGCAGGAACGCCAGCACAGCGGCGGCCCGCGGCGCGAAGACGTGCAAGAGGTTGGACCGGACGGGAAAGACGCCGTGGAAGTGGGGGTCGGCCGACTTCAGGAACGCACGGTCGGGGACGTAGCGCAGGAGGAACAGCCACACGGCGGCGAGCAGCAACGCGCCGGCGAGCATGAGGAAGCCGGCGTAGCTGAGGGTGAGCTTGAGCCGAACGCTCAAACCGGGCGCCCTATCCACGATCCGCTCCTTCGCGTCCGTCGTTCGGTCCGGTGTCGATGCGGTAGCCGACGCCCGCCACGGTTGCGATGATCCCGGGTTCGCCGAGTCGTTTGCGCAGCGCCGAGACCGTGATGCGCACGGCGTTGGTGAACGGGTCCGCGTGCTCGTCCCATGCGCGCTCGAGCAGCTCCTCGGCGCTGACGACGCCTCCCTCGGCGTCGACGAGCACCTCCAGCACCGCGAACTGCTTGCGGGTCAGCGCGACGTACCGGCTGTCGCGGTGGACCTCCCGGCGGAACGGGTCCAGGCGCAGACCGGCGATCTCTCGTACCGGTGGCCGGTTGCGCGCGCGCCTGCGGTCGAGTGCTCGCAGACGGAGCACCAGCTCGCGGAGCTCGAACGGCTTCGTGAGGTAGTCGTCGGCGCCGAGCTCGAACCCCGAGGCCTTGTCGTCGAGCCCGTCGGCCGCCGTCAGCATGAGGATGGGCATGCCGGTGCCGGACGCGACGATGCGCTCGGCGATCTCGTCGCCCGACGGACCCGGGATGTCGCGGTCGAGGACGGCGATGTCGTAGCCGTTGACGCCCAGCAGCTTCAGCGCGGTGTCGCCGTCACCCGCGACGTCGGACGCGATCGCCTCCAGGCGCAGGCCGTCGCGGATGGCGTCTGCCAGATAGGGCTCGTCCTCGACGATCAACACACGCGTGGCCGGATGCTAACGACCGGGTGCATATCGCCGGCGTATCGAAAACTGCATACGGGCCGGCAACACGACGCTCCCTTGACTGCACGCGTGACCTCGAGCGCGCCGGCCCGGACGACGACCCCGCGGGTACCCAGGGTCCTCGTCGCCGGCCTGCTCGCCGTCGCGGCCGCGATCGTCGGAGCGCTCGGTTACGCGTCGCGGGCGTCGTCGTCGTCGACGACCGCATCGACCGTCGACGTCCATCGCCGTGCCGACCGCGGTCTGCCCGGCGACGCGCTGCCCAGCACGGTGTGGCCGACAGACGGTCAGGCCGCGTTCGTCGAATCGGCAGCGTCGCAGGTCCACGCCGGCCCGAACCAGCACCCGGCGGCGATCGCCAGCGTGGCGAAGGTGATGACCGCCTATCTCGTGCTGCGCGACCACCCGCTGGGGCCCGGTCAGGACGGCCCGACGATCACGCTCACCGAGGCCGACGTCGCGGACACGATCCGCCGGCGCCGACAGCAGGAGTCGGTCGTGCGGATCGCCGCTGGAGAACGGCTGACCGAACGGCAGGCGCTGCAGGCACTGCTGCTGCCGTCCGCCAACAACATCGCTGCGGTCCTGGCGCGCTGGGATGCCGGCTCGACGGACCGGTTCGTCGCCCGGATGAACGCCACCGCGCAGTCGCTCGGGATGCGCGACACCGTCTACACCGACCCGAGTGGGTACGACGACGCGACGGTGTCGACCGCGGCCGACCAGGTGCGCATCGTCGATCGGGCGATGCGCGTGCCGACGTTCGCGAGCATCGTCGGGACGCCGTCCGCCACGCTGCCGGTCGCCGGCACCGTCCACAACACCGACACGTTGCTCGGACACGGCGGGTTCGTCGGCGTGAAGACCGGCTCGGACGACGCGGCCGGCGGCTGCTTCGCGTTCCAGGCCGTTCGCTGGATTGGCGGCCGGCGGACGACGATCACCGGCGTCGTGTTGGGCCAGCCCGGCCGCGACCAGATCGCGGCGGGTCTCGCAGCCGCCGACGCGATGGTCGACCGCATCGCCGCGCGGTAGGTCACGTGCAGGTCCCCGACCCGCACCGGCTGGTCACCTCGCCCCCGGTTTCTGTCACACCCCTCTCGTATGATCGAACTGATGTTCGGTGTGGCGGAGCGGGTGCTCAGACTGCTGGCGGAGCGGGAGCGGCTGGACGCCGAGCTGCTCGATGCAGCGGGGGCGCTCGACGCGTCCGGCGAGTGGTCCGTGGACGGGACGGCGAGCACGCACGCCTGGTTGGTGCATCACGGTTCGGTGACGAGCCCGGAAGCGTCCCGCCTGGTGCGGGGTGGGCGGTTGGTGCACCGGCACGATCGAACGGCGAAGCGTCTGCACGATGGTGACGTGACGTGCGCGCAGGTCGACGCGCTCGCCCGAGCGGCGCGCGGCCACGAAGACCTGTTCGACGAGCACGAGGAGACGCTGCTCGACATCGCGCGCGATCTGCCGCCCGAGGACTTCCGGATCGTCATGCGCCGGTGGCGGGCGATCGCCGACGACGTCGACGGCGGGGGCAAGGAGCCGGATGCTCCGTGGCGAAAGCGGCGCCTGCACGCGTCGAAGCTGGACGACGGCAGCGTGCACCTCGAGGGCCGGTTGGACCCGGTCGCCGGCGAGGCGTTCCTCACCGCGCTCGACACGTTCACGGATCGGACCGTCGACCCGGACCGCTCACCGGCGCAGCGCCGCGCGGATGCGCTGCACGAGATGGCCCGGCGCGCGCTGGGACGCGCGGTCCCCGTCGAGCTGAACGTCGTCGTCGACGCCGACACGCTCGCCGGGAACATGCCTGCCGATCCGCGCACCGCCCGCTGCGACCTCACGCACGTCGGGCCGGTCGCGCCGAGCACGATCCGGCGCCTCGCATGCGACGCGGTCATCCGCCGCGTCGTGTGCGACCGTCACGGTGAGATCCTCGATCTCGGTCGCCGTACCCGGGTGGTGAGCGCGGCGCAACGCAAGGCCGTCATGCTGCGCGACGGCGGCTGCACCTGGCCGGGTTGTGATCGTCCGCCCGATTGGTGCGACCTGCACCACGACGAGCACTGGGCCGACGGCGGGCCGACCGACCTGGGCAACCTCCGCGCGTACTGCCGCTACCACCACGGCAAGATCCACCACGGCTGGACGATCCACCGACGACCTGACGGCACCACCTGGATCGAACCGCCATGACACCGCGGTGACCGACGTCGCGTCCCGACCGATCCCGACTACTTCGGCTCCTACACTCGTTCGACGTGACTCCTCCCGATGTCGTCGACGACGCCGCCGTGCTGACCGAGCTCCTCGGCCGCCCGCCGCGCGCGGCGTTCGACGTCGTCGTGCGACGCGACGACGGGCGGCCGGTGGTGATCCGCAACGCGCCGCTGCTCGACGACGGCACGCCGATGCCGACGCGGTACTGGCTCGTCGACCGCGATCTCGTCACCGTGGTGTCGCGTCTCGAGTCGGCGGGTGGGGTGCGCGCCGCCGAGTCCGATGTCGATGCCGACGAGCTCGCGCGGGTCCACGAGACGTACGCGCGCGAGCGCGACGCGGACATCCCACCGTCGCACCGCGGGCCCCGTCCACACGGCGGCGTCGGCGGGACGCGGACCGGCGTCAAGTGCCTGCACGCGCACTACGCCTACCTGCTCGCCGGCGGCGACGACCCCGTCGGTCGTTGGGTCGCAGACCGCCTGTGAGCCGCGGGGAGGCCGGCACAACCGTGACCGAGCGGTACGCGGCCGTCGACATCGGCACCAACTCGGTGCGCCTGCTCGTCGCGGACGCCGCCGGCTTGGCGCACGCCGGCCGGCTCGTACCCGTCGAGCGACTCATGCGCATCACGCGGCTCGGCCAGGACGTCGACGCGACGCACCGACTTGCCGACGACGCGATCGACCGCACGGTGACCGTCTTGCGCGAGTACCGCGCCGTGATGGACGACCTCGGCGTGACACGCGCGCGTGCGACGGCGACGAGCGCGGCACGCGACGCGACCAACCGTGAGCAGTTCTTCGCGGCCGGACGCGACGCGCTGGGCGGGGTCCCGCTGGAGCTCTTGCCGGGCGAGGAGGAGGCCCGCCTGTCGTTCCTGGGCGCGACGTCGGGCGTCACCGACCCGCCGCCGTACCTGGTCGTCGACATCGGCGGCGGCTCGACCGAGTTCATCGTCGGTACTGACGGTCCCGACGCGCTCGTGTCGGTGGACATGGGGTGCGTGCGCCTCACGGAGCAGTTCGTCCACTCCGACCCGCCCGCGCCCGACGAGCTGTCGGCACTCGTGTCGGCCGTGCGCGACCACCTCGCCGACGTCGCTCGTGACGTTCCCGGCGTGCGTGACGCGCGGACCGTCATCGGGCTCGCCGGGACGGTGACGACGATCGCGGCGATCGAGATGGGCCTCCCCGAGTACGACGCCGAGAAGATCCACCACTTCAGGCTCGACCGCCGCGCGGCCGAGGACGTCTTCCGCACGCTCGCGACCGAGACGATCGAGCAGCGCCGGCACAACCCGGGCCTTGAACCGGGACGGGTCGACGTGATCGTGGCCGGCGCGGCGATCCTCGTGACGATCATGCGGACGTTCGACGTCGCCGAGCTCGTGGTCTCGGAAGCCGACATCCTCGACGGCCTCGTCCGCAGCCTCGCCTGACCCCGTCCCGGCGGCCATGCCGAGAAGCGCGTCTGCCGTCTTTACGCTCGCGTAGTCCGCGAACATCGCCCATCTCTCGAGGACCGGCCCAACGGCACGAACACCGTGAACTTCGGCGAGTTCGCGCAGGCGATCATCGAGAACGGGTCGATCAATCGCCGCCAACATGAACGACATCGTCAAGTGGGGCCACGAGGGCCGGAGGGTCGGGAGGGTCCACCATCCGGCGGGAGCGCCGCGAAAAACTGCTCACGGAAGCTCAACTCCTGCCGAAAGAGTGGCTATGGAGATCAGCGACTTCACCCGGGCCCTGAGCAGGCTGTCGGGCGACGACCTGCGGGCGGTGGCCGCCTCGATCGAGGCCAACCACCAGTCGGCGGGCGACGAGGTCGACGCCTGGCGGGCGGTGCTCCACATCGATGACGTGCTCCGCAGGACGGGCAAGGCCCGGCAGGCGGCGCTCGCGGCGCACAACGCGACCCGCGCTGTGCTCGCGGTCGCGCAGGGCGTCGAGGCCGTCCCCGACCACGAGGCGACGCGCGTCGCCCGTGCCGCGGCGATGGTCGCCCGCGGGATGGTCGCCGGTGAGGACGCGGCCGGTGACGTCCGTCGTCTCCTGGACGACTGGTCGCCCGTCGTGCGCGACGCCGCGGTCTCCGACGCAGCCTGACGCTCGCGACGCCGCGCGTACGATGCCGCGGTGCCCCTTCCCCTGTCGGAACGTCTGCTCCTCGGTCCCGGACCGAGCAACGTCTATCCCGAAGTGGTGTGCGCGTCGACGCGCCCGCTGCTCGGTCATCTCGATCCCGAGTTCCTCGCGCTGCTCGACGACACTGCGGCGCGGCTGCGCGCCGTGTTCCGCACGCGGAACGCGCTGACGCTGCCCATCAGCGGTACGGGATCGGCCGGCATGGAGGCGTGCTTCGTCAACCTGCTGGAGCCCGGTGACACCGCGATCGTCGGTGTGAACGGCGTGTTCGGCGAGCGCATGTGCGAGGTCGCGCGCCGCTGTGGAGCCGAGGTCGTGCGCGTCGACGAGCCGTGGGGGCGGGCGATCGATCCGGAGCGGCTGATCGACGCGCAGCGCACGCATCCCGAGGCACGGGTGCTCGCCGTCGTCCACGCGGAGACGTCGACCGGGGTGCGCAACGACGTCGCGCCGCTACGGGTCCTGCAGGACACCGGCACGCTCCTGCTCGTCGACACGGTCACGTCGCTCGGCGGGATCCCGGTCGAGGCGGACGAGTGGGGGATCGACGCGTGCTACTCGGGGACCCAGAAGTGCCTCGGTGTGCCGCCCGGGCTCGCGCCGTTGACGTTCTCGGCCCGTGCGGTCGCGCGGCTCGAGGCGCGCGCGACGCCCGTCGCGTCGTGGTACCTCGACCTCGGCCTGATCGGCGCGTACGTCGGCGCGCAACGTCGCTACCACCACACCGCGCCGGTCACCGCGGTGTTCGGGTTGCACGCCGGGCTCGGCGCGCTGCTCGACGAGGGCCTCGAGGCCGCGTGGGACCGTCACGCGCAGGTCGGCGCGATGCTGCACGAGCGCCTTCCCGAGCGCGGGTTCCGGCTGTGCGCGCAGGAGGGTCACCGCCTGCCCGAGCTGACGACCGCGTGGCTGCCCGACGGTGCGGACGACGCCGCGCTCCGCAAGGGACTGCTCGAGCAGTACCAGATCGAGGTCGGCGGCGGGCTCGGTGAGTTCGCCGGCAAGGCGTGGCGCATCGGGCTGATGGGCCACAACGCGCGCGAGCGCAACGTGCTCACCCTGCTCGCCGCGATCGACGACCTACTCGCCTGACGCGAGCTTCTCCGCGATGCGGTCGAACTCGTAGAGCAGGTCGAGCGCGGTGTCGATCGTCGCGTCCGTGACGGCTTCGGGGTCGGCGAGCCGTTCGATCTGCAGCCCGAGCCACACCGCGCGCATCACTTGCGCGAACTCGCGGATCGGATACGGGAATTTCCGGCCGCGAGCCGCGTACTCGCTCTCGATGAAGTGCTCGGCCGCCGCGTGCTCGTACCGGTCACGCGCCGCGAGCTTCGCTCGCCCCTCCGGCGTACGACGCGCGTAGAGCAGGAACTCCAGATAGAGCGCCTGCCACGTGTCGTCCCACATCGCGGCGTCGCTCTTCATCAGCTGTCGGACACGCGGGAGCTGCTCGTCGGACGAGTGCTGCGGCTCCGTGTCGAGGATCTCCTCGATGACCGCGAACGCGCGCTCTGCACGGTCGTCGACGAGCGCGAGGAAGAGGTCGTCCTTGTTCTTGAAGTTCGAGTAGACGGCGCCTTTCGTGAACCCGGCCGTCTTCGCCACCTCGTCGAGCGTCGCGCCGTGGAACCCGTCACGGGCGAAGACGATCGCCGCCGCGTCGAGCAGGTGCCGGCGGGTCATGGCCCGCCGCCGGTCCGGGGTCAACGGCTCGAACGCCACCGATTCCTCCTTGCCGTACCGGTCTTCGTGTTCGATACTCGTCGGTATGCAAACAACTCGTCGGAATCTGTCAGTCCTCACGGTATCCGAAGGGGCGAGGCGGGAGGCGCGCGCCTGGGTCGCCGCCCGGCGGGCGTGGGAGGACCGGCTCGACGAGCTCGAACGGGGTACCCGGCGTCACGGTGGGGCGGCGGCGTGATCCCGCTGCTCGACGTCCGCGGCGTCCGGAAGTCCTACGGCCGGACGGTCGCGCTCGACGGCGTCGACCTGACCGTCGGCGAGGGCACGATCCTCGGGCTGCTCGGCCCGAACGGCGCGGGCAAGACGTCGCTGGTCTCGATCGTGGCCGGTCTGCGCCGACCGGACGCGGGCACGGTCCGCGTCGCCGGCATCGACGTCACTCGCGAGGCGCCGCGCGCCCGGTCGATCATCGGGTACGCGCCCCAGGACACCGGCGTCTACTCGTCGCTCGGCGTCCGGGAGAACGTCCGGTTCTTCGCCGCGCTCGCGGGCCTGCGGCGCGGCGAGCTGCGCGCGCGAGTGGATGCCATCCTCCACGCGCTCGGGCTCGATGAGTTGAGCGAGCGACGCGCGTCGCAGCTGTCGGGTGGTGAGCGTCGCCGCCTCCACACCGCGATCGCGCTCGTGCACCGTCCGCGACTCGTCCTGCTCGACGAGCCGACGACCGGTGCCGACGTCCGCACCCGCGCCGAGATCCTCACCCTCGTGCGCGCGCTCGCCGACGACGGCTCGGCCGTCGTCTACTCGACTCACTACCTTCACGAGATCGAGGAGCTCGGCGCGAGCGTCGCGTTCATCGACCGCGGCCGAGTCGTTGCGCAGGGAGACGTCGCGCGGCTCGTTGCGCACCACGGCACGACCGCATTGGAGCTGACGTTCGACGGCGACGTCCCTCACATCCTTCGCGCGGACGGCGCGCTCGTGGACGGGTCGGTCGCGCGCATCCCGACCGACGACCCCGCGGCGACCGCGGCACACATGCTGCGCGAGCTCGGTTCGGCGGCAGGTTCGCTACGCGGCATCGAGGTGATCCGCCCGAGCCTGGAGTCGGTCTTCCTGAGCATCACCGGCCGCCGGTACGAGAGCGCGGAGCACGCCGCGTGAACGCCGCGCGTCGCGTCGGCGTGCTCGTCGCCCACGAGCTGCGGCTCGCCCGGCGCGACCCGACCGCGATCCTCGTGCTCGTCGTGTTCCCCGTCATCATGATGGCGTTCCTCAAGCCCGTGTTCCGTCCCGCGCTCGTCGAGACCGGTCACGCGCACGCGAACGGGGCCGAGCAGGTCGTGCCCGGGCAGGCCGCGATGGCTGCGTTCTTCCTCGTCTCGATGGTGACGTTCGCGTTCTTCGCCGAGCACGGTTGGGCGACGTGGGACCGGTTGCGGGCGAGCGCGGCGACGCCACGCGAGATCGTGCTCGGCAAGTCGCTCCCGTTCCTCGGGGTCGGCCTGGTCCAGTTCGCGGTCGTGCTCGGTACCGGCGTCGCGTTCTTCGGACTCGATGTCCGCGGCGACGTCGTCGCGCTCGTGCCGTTGCTGACGGCGTTCGTCGCGTCGTTGGTGGTGCTCGGTGTCGCGGTGACCGCGCTGTGCAGGACCGCGCAGCAGGCGAACGCGTTCGGCTACTCCGGCATGGTCGTCTTCGGCGCGATCGGCGGGGCGTTCGTGCCGTTCGCGCTGCTTCCCGCGTGGGCCCGGACGGTCGCGCCCGTGACGCCGACGTACTGGGTGATGCGCGGTCTGCGGGCCGTGATCCTGGACGGCCGCGGGCTCGCGGCGGTCGTCACGCCCACCCTCGTGCTCGTCGGGATGGCGGCGCTGTTCGCCGGTGTCGCCCTGCGCCGTCTGCGCTTCGACGACAAGAAGGTCGGCTGGGCGTGACCGCCTACGACGGTGCCGTCCCGGCCGGGTCACCGTCGGGAGCCCGCAGCATCGCGTCGCGGTAGTACCGCAACTCGGCAATCGAGTCGCGCACGTCGTCGAGCGCGCGGTGTCGCTCGCTCTTGCCCGGCCGACGCCGGTACACGTCCGGGTACCAGCGCCGGCACAGCTCCTTCAGCGTGGACACGTCGATGCTGCGGTAGTGGAGGTGCGCCTCGAGCTCGGGCAGGTAGCGAGCGAGGAACCGGCGGTCCATCCCGATCGTGTTCCCGCACAACGGCGAGGTCGACGCGTCCGGTACGTGCGCGCGGACGTACCCGAGCACCGCGGCGCCCGCGTCCGCGAGCGACGTCGTCGACGCCTCGATCGCGGGCAGCAGGTCCGACTTGGTGTGCATCGCACGCACGAAGTCGCTCATGCGGGCGAGCACCTCGGGCGGTTGGTGCACGACGACGTCGATGCCGTCGTCGAGGGGCTCCAGCGCCGCGTTCGTGACGAGCGCGGCGATCTCGACGATGACGTCGCGGTCGACGTCGAGGCCCGTCATCTCGAGGTCGAGCCACACCAGGCGGTCGGTCGCGGACGAGCTCTCAGGTGATCCAGCGGGCGATCCGGCAGACGATCCGGCGGGCGAGTCGGCCATCCGGCTCACGCTAATCCGCCGGTCTCGTCGCCCGAGCCCCGCCCGTAGACTGCGCCCGCGACACGGGGTCGACCGGCTCGAGGGGTGACGCGTGAAGCTGCACGAAGCACCACTGCTCGTCGGCCGCCGGGTGATGCTGCGACCTCTCAAGGGCTCGGACTGGGAGGCGTGGCACCGCGTCCGGACGCGCAGCCGCGACTGGCTGGAGCCGTGGGAGCCGCTGCCCGAACCCGGCAGCCCGGACCCGGTCACCGACGTCGAGGCGTTCCGGGCCCGCTGCGGCGCGTGGGAGCGCCAGCGGCACTTCGACACCGCGTACGGCTTCGGGCTGTTCCTGCGCGAAGGCGAGTTCGTCGGCGAGGTGAGCCTCGGCAGTGTGCAACGCGGGCCGTTCCAAGGCGCGTTCATCGGGTACTGGGTCGATCGCGACCACGCGGGACAGGGCCTCGTGCCGGAGGGCGTCGTGCTCGTCATGCGGTACGGCTTCGAGCACCTCGGCCTCCACCGGCTCGAGGCGTCGATCGTCCCCCGCAACACCGCGAGCCGGCGTGTCGCGCAGAAGCTCGGCCTGCGCGACGAGGGCACCGCGCTGCGCTTCCTCCAGATCCGTGGCGTCTACGAGGACCACGTGCGGTACGCGATGACGTCGGAGGAGTGGTCGGACCGCCGTCACGAGCTGCTCGAGCGATTCGTCCGGTAGGGACGTGCGCGCCTCGCGCAACGCGCCGCGCGGAAACCGCGTCGGCATCGTCGTCCTCGGCTATCCCGCACGGCGCGACGGGACGCCGCACGCGATCGTCCGTTGGCGTGTGCAGACGGCCGTCGACCTGGCGCGCCGCCACGACGCGGACGTCGTCGTCATGTCGGGCGGCCCGACGCGCGGCGACATCGTCGAGGCCGACGTCATGGTGGTGCTCGCCCGGCAGTTGGGTGTCGACGACGCGCGGCTGCGCGCCGAGCGCACGTCGATGAACACGTGGCAGAACGTCCGTGAATCGGCCCGGTTCGTCCGTGACTGCGACGCCGTGCTCCTCGTCTCGGACCCGATGCACGCGAGACGGGCGCGCCGCTACTGGCACGCGCAGTTCCCCGAGGACGTCGACCGGGTCGATGTCGCCCGCGACCGGACGCCGCTCACCCGGTGGTGGCTGCTCGTGCCCGTGACGGTCTCCGAGTGTGCCATCGCCGTGCACGACCGCGTCCGCAGCCCGCTCTGTTAGTCCGCCGACACGCTGAACGAGTCGACGAAGCGTGTGAACGAGAGGTCGTGTCCCGGCGGCGTCTGCACGCCGTAGACGTAGAGCCGCGTCCCGACGACCACCACGCGTCCGTGGAACGACGCGTCGTGCAGCGCGACGACGAAGTCCCCGCGCGGGTGGCCGTCGACGACCGTGTCGCTGCTCGACCGGAGCGTCCCGCCGAAGCTGCGCGCGGTCGACCCGATCGCGGCGAGGACGACGTCCCGCTCGTGGCCCAGCGCGGCGGCGGGCAGATCGAGGTACGTCACGAGGAAACGGAACCCGCTGTCCGGGTCGCTCTCGTAGGTCGCGCCGGTCATGGGCGTCCCGTCGAACGCGCCGGTGTGCGCCGAGCGGTCGGGCGACGTCGGGAACGCGGCGGCGAAGCCGCCGTCGACCACGCGGGTCGGCGCCGGACGGGCGCCGTGCTCGTAGTGGTCGATCGCGGCGCTCGACGAGGTCGGTCGGAGCGCCTCCACGAGCGGGACGAGCAAGACGATCGCGGCCACGACCGCGATCACGGCCGAGGCGACGCGCGTGGCGACGCGGCGGGCGGGATGCACGCCGGGATCCGTCCACTCGAGCCGCGGGACCCGTGTCGCCACCGCGGCATCGTACCGTTATGTCCGGTTTGAGAAAAGGTTCTGTGAAGCGTCAACCACAACATGTGTGTCTGAGGCTTCAGAGAACGGGAGGGTCAGCGGTCGCGCCGGCGGGACGCGGCGACCCGTGCGGCGAACTCCGGCGCCCGTGCGGAACGCACCTGGCGCTCGAGCTCCATGCGGATCGCGTCGTCGAACGAGCCGAGGAACGGCGCTTCGCGCAGCGACGCCTTCGCCTCCGCGGCCAGGTCCCGCGGGACCTCCGACGCGCGCGCGGCGAGCGCGATCGCGGTGTCGAGCAGCTCGCGGTCGGGGACGCAGCGCCACGCGAGACCGGCCCGCTCCGCGGCGCGCCCGTCGAGCGCCTCGCCGAACAGGACCATCGCGGCCGCGGTCTGCGGGCCGACAGCGCGCTCGAGCAGCCACGTGTGGCCACCGCCCGGGTGCAGCCCCAGGCGCAGGAACCGCGTGTCGAACCGCGCCGATTCCGCGGCGATCCGCACGTCGCACGCGAGCGCGAGGTTGAAGCCCGCGCCGACCGCGGGACCGTTCACCGCGGCGACGGTGGGCAGGCGGGAGTCGCGCACGCGCAGGAACCCCTGGTAGATGTCGCGCAGCCCGCTCGACGTGTCGTGCGAGTCGTCGCGCGCGTCGTCGCCCAGCGCGGCGAGGTTGCCGAGCACCGCGCCGGAGCAGAACGCGGGCGGCGCGCCGGTGACGACGAGCGCGCCGATCGCGTCGTCGTGCTCGGCCTCCTCGCAAGCGCGGACGATGTCGGCCACCAGCTCGTCGGAGAGCGCGTTTCGGCGTTTCGGATCGTCGAGGACGAGCACGAGCACGTTGTCGTGACGTTCGGTCCGCAGCGGCATTCAGTCCACCTGGTGTACGACGGCGGGGGAGTGTCGGAAGAACTGCTCGACGTCGCGCTCGTAGCGGTACTGCGGTCGTGCGTCCCCGACGACGCGCTCGAGCCGGAGCGCCCG
>DASRES010000002.1 GCA_035651955.1 Acidimicrobiia bacterium | reverse complement strand
TGCACCCGCGCTCGCGCGCGAGGTCGGTGACGCGCCGGCCCTGCAGCTCCGGGAAGGTCCTCGACTCGGAGACCTCGAACGTGTCCCAGCGCGGCTTCATCGGTGACGTCTCGAGGTCGGCGGCGGCGAGCGCGCGCCACTCGGGGTCGCGGTACGCGGCGAGCCGCACCGCGCGGCTCACCTTCAGCAGCTCGCCGAACACCGTGCCCGTGTTGAGGCTGTACGGATCGGCCAGCGTGAACTGCATCGTGAGCGGTCGCGGCGTGACCTGCGGCCACACCCGTGCGCCGCGGGCGAGACCCTGCTCGTGCAGACCCACGGGTTCGAGGTGCCGGCCGCCCGGGCTCGCGAACAACGGGTAGGTGAAGGGCCGGCCGACTCGCGGCTGCCACTCGTACACGTCGGCGTATGTGCACTGACTCCCCGGCGTGATCAGCACGACGCCCTTGCCCGTCGAGCCCGCCGCGTGGAACAGGGCGTCGACCTCGTCGCGCTCCGCGAAGCGGCTCGGCACGGGCTTGCCGTCCACGCCGCGGTGCGCGTACGAGAAGCTCGTCGAGAACCCTGCGGCCCCGGCTTCGATCGCCTCGCGCACGAGCGCGCACATCTGCGCGATCTCGTCGGTCGTCGCGGCCCGTTCGTACGCCGCGTCGCCGAGGACGTACAGCCGGAGCGCCGAGTGCCCGACGTACGCCGTGAAGTTCAGCACGGTGCCGCGCCGCCCGACCGCGTCGAGGTACTGCGGGAACGTCTCGAACTGCCACGCGATGCCCGCCGACAGCGTCGCCGGATCCATGTCCTCGACGTTCTCGAGCGTGCCGACGATCGCGTCGCGGTGCTCGGGTCGTGTGGGAGCGATCGAGAAGCCGCAGTTCCCCGCGATCACGGTCGTCACGCCGTGCGACGACGACGGTCGCAGCGCGGGGTCCCACAGCACCTGCGCGTCGTAGTGGGTGTGGATGTCGACGAAGCCGGGCGCGACCGCGCAGCCCGAGGCGTCGAGCTCGCGCGCGCCCGAGCCGCGCAGGTCCCCGATCTCGGCGATCATGCCGTCCGCGACGGCGACGTCCGCGACGCGTCCGGGCGCGCCGGTCCCGTCGAACACCGTCCCGCCCCGGACGACGAGATCGACGGTCATCGACCGCCACCGTCGCTCATGTCTCCTCGATCCAGAACTCGGGCATCGTGTCGACGCCGTGCCGTTCGAAGATCGCGTCGATCTCGGCGAGGTCGGCGCCGTCGATCGACCACCCGAGTGCGCCGACGTTGTCCTCGACCTCGCCGACGGTGCGGCACCCCACGAGCGCGGTGCTCACGGCCGGATGCGACGTGGCCCAGCGCAGCGCGAGCTGCGGGACGCTCTTGTCGTAGCGCGCCGCGAGCGCCTTGAGCTCCTCGACCGCGCGGACGTTGTTCGCGAACCGGTCGGGGCCGAAGAGGGCGGCGAACATCTTGATCGAGCCCATGTTCCCCTGTCGCGACCGCCAGTCCTGCCCACCGAACTCGATGTCCTCGGTGAACGTCCCGGTCAGCAGGCCGTACGCGAGCGATCCGTACGCCATGAACCCGACGCCGTGCTGCGCGCAATACGGGAGGATGTCGCGCTGCATCCGCCGGTCGAACATGTTGAACCCGTACTGCACGACGTCGACACGCCGGATCGCCATGCACGCCTCGATCTCCTCGAGCTTGAAGTTCGAGAGGCCGACGAAGCGGACCTTGCCCTCGCGCACGATGTCGTCGAGCGCGCCCATCGTCTCCTCGAACGGCGTGAGGCGGTCGGGCCAGTGCACGAGGTACACGTCGACGTAGTCGGTGCCGAGGTTCTTCAAGCTCTTGTCGATCGACGCGAGCACGCGCGCACGGCTGCTGTCCCGGAGGTTTGGCTTGTCGCGGTAGTTCATGCCGAACTTCGTGACGACGAGGGCCTCGTCGCGACGCCGCCCCAACGCTTGACCGAGGGCCTGCTCGGACGCGCCCATGCCGTACCCCTCGGCGGTGTCGAAGCAGTTGATCCCGAGGTCGAGCGCGCGGCCGACGGCCCGCTCGAACTCGGCCGCCGCGATGTCGCCGTAGCCTCCGCCGATCTCCCAGCACCCGTACCCGACGGCCGAGACGTGGAGGCCCGTACGACCGAACGGGCGGAGCTCCATGCGTGGCTCGCTGCGTGCGTCCATCGGTGTCCTCCCCCGGCGCCCGACGACGTCCAGCGAGACGGCCTGCAGCTAACAGTCGTGTCATTCGTACACGACGACGCTCGTCATTGGGCGGTCGTCGTCATCATGGCACGGTGCGTCGACTAACGGTAGTGTCACCATCGCGATGGCGGCCCCCGGCGCGACCCCGGAACGCACCAGCCCCGAGCGCACACCGCCCGGCGGCGCGGGCGCGGTCCGCCGGGCACCGTTCTCCGACAACCCACGTGTCGGCGCCCGCGGTCAGCGCACCCAACAGCGGATCCTCGATGCCGCGCTGCGCGTCTTCGCGGACGAGGGATACCACGGGGCCAGCGTCGAGCGGATCGCGAGGGTCGCGGGCTGCTCCCGCGTGTCCTTCTACCAGTACTTCGCGAGCAAGGAGGACGTGTTCTTCCACCTCGCAGCGCAGCTCGCGCGTCAGGTGAGCGCGTCCACCGAGGCGCTCGACCTCTTGACGACGGACGCCGACGGGTGGAGCGCGCTGCGCGCGTGGGTCGCCCGCTACGCGGACATCTACGCGCGCTACGAGCCCGTGTTCCACGCGTACGAGGCGGCCGTCGAGAGCGACGAGGACGTCGCCCGCGCGATCGCGCGGACTGGTGAGGACACGGTCGCGCGCATCCGCGCCCGTTTCGTGACGACGACGCTGCCGCCCCGCCAGCTCGATCCCGTCATCCGGTTGCTCCTGCAGGTCGTGAACCACACGTTCGACGTCCTCGGCATCCTGCGGACCGTCGCGCCCGCCGCGTACCCCGACGGGCGGGTCCAGGTCTCGCTCACCGACGTCCTGCACCGGACGCTGTTCGGGGTGCGTGCCGACGTCAACGTCCACGGACCGGACGGGCCGGAACCGCCCGTGCTGCCGTTCGACACGGACACCGCGGCCCTCCTCAGTGGCGGCGACGACGCGCTCGCCGGCAACGGCGACACGAACCGCGCGCTGCACGCGCTCCTGAGGTCCGCGCACGACGTGTTCGTCGAGCGGGGATACCACGGCGCTCGCGTCGACGACCTCGTCGAGGCCGCGGGCGTGTCGCACGGCGCGTTCTACCGTTACTTCCGCAGCAAGGACGAGCTGGCGCGCATCTTGACCGCGCGCGCCAACCAGGCGGTCGCCGCGACGCTCACGGAGCTCCCGGACGTCCTCGGTACCGAGCCGCCAGCGCTCCGGGCCGCGTTGCGGCGCTGGCTCCGCCGCTACAACGCGGCGCACGCGCACGAGGCGGGGATGCTGCGCGTCTGGGTCGACGCCGCGCTGCAGGATCCCGGGCTGCGGGCCGAGTCCGCGCCGCCGCTCGACTGGGGTCGCAGGCGGATCGCGCGCTATCTCCGGCCACGTGACTTCGGTGACGTCGATCTCGACGCGGTGGTGATGGTGGCGCTGCTCGGGGTGTTCGGGCCGCGCCAACGCACGCCGGCCGAGGTCGACGCCGCCGCGCACGTGATCGAGCGTGGGCTGCTGGGCCGCTGAGATGGCGACGGATGACGACGCGCTCCGCGACGAGCTGCGCGGCTGGCTGCGCGCCCATCCGCCGCCGCGCGTCGACGTCGCGACGACGCGCGCGGACGCCGACGTGTTGCGCGAGTGGCAGCGCACGATGCACGCGGGCGGCTGGGTCGCGATCCACTGGCCCGTCGAGTACGGGGGGCGCGGCGCGTCCGTCACGCAGGTGGCGATCTACAACGAGGAGCTCGCGCGAGCCGGCGCGCCGCCGCTCCTCGGTCGGGCCGGCGTCACGCTGGTCGGGCCCACCCTCATGGCGCACGGCACGGCCGAGCAGCGGGCGCGCTGGATGCCGCGCATCCTCGCCGGCGAGGACGTGTGGTGCCAGTTGTTCAGCGAGCCCGGGGCAGGCAGTGATCTCGCGTCACTGTCGGCCCGCGCGAAGAAGTCCGGCGGCGTGTACCGGGTCAACGGGCAGAAGGTCTGGTCGTCGTACGCGACGTTCGCCGACATGGGGATCGCGCTGGTGCGCACGGATCCGGACGCGCCCTCGCACAAGGGCATCTCGATGCTCGCCGTCCCGATGGACGCGCCCGGCGTCGACGTCCGGCCGCTCCGCCAGATCACCGGTGACAGCGAGTTCAACGAGGTGTTCCTCGACGACGTCGAGGTCCCCGTCGCCAACCTGATCGGCCCGGAGCACGAGGGCTGGCGCGTCGCGAACACGACGCTCGGCAACGAGCGGGGCGGCTCGTTCATCTGGCGCGAGCAGGTGCTCGCCGAGGTCGCGATCGAGCGGTTGAGCGCGGCGTGCGTCCAGGCGGGCCTGGACGACGACGCGATCGTGCGCCAGGCGCTCGCGCGGTCGTGGATCGACGTCGAGATCTTCCGCCTGCACAACGGACGCACGCTCGCCCGTCTCGCGCGCGGTGAGGAGATCGGCGCGGAGTCGAGCCTCGTGAAGCTGTTCTGGGCCGGTATGTCGCAGCGGCTCCACGAGGCGGCCGTCGCTGCGCTCGGTCCCGGTGCGTTGGTCGACGACGGCCCGTGGGCGCGCGGGCTGCTGTCCACGCGCGCGAACTCGATCATGGGTGGGACGAGCGAGATTCAGCGGAACGTGATCGCGGAGCGGCTGCTCGCCCTGCCCCGAGAGCGTCGAACGGAGCCAACGTGAGGACCGTCTCCTTCGATCCCGACGAGCTCGTCGATCCGGAGCGCTGGGCCCGGGACGGGTACCCGCATCGCGCGTGGACGGAGCTGCGAGCCGAGGCGCCTGTCGCCCGCTTCGAACCACGCGGCTACGAGCCGTTCTGGGCGATCACGAAGCATGCCGACGTCGTACAGGTGTCGACCCAGCCGCGCCGCTTCTCGAACGCGCGTGGAATCACGCTCGCGCGGGCGAACGCGCCCGAGCTCCCCGTACCCGAGATGGTCGTGCTGTCGGACCCGCCCCGGCACGGCGCGCTCCGTCGCGTCGTCATGCGACGATTCACACCACGCGCCGCCCGGGCGAAGAGGGACGACATCGCGCGCATCGCCGCGAGCATCGTCGAGGACGCGATCCCCCGCGGCGGCTCCGGCGAGATCGACCTCGTCGCGCGACTTGCCGCGCCGTTCCCGCTCGCGGTGATCGCCTGGAGCCTCGGCGTTCCCCGCGACGACTGGGACCTGCTCTTCCGGTGGACGAACGAGGTCATCGGCAAGGACGACCCCGAGTACCGCCGGCCCGGTGAGCGGCCGGGGCAGACGTTCATGCGCGCGCGCCGCGAGCTGCACTCGTACTTCGAGCGGCTCATCGCGGCGCGCCGGGACGACCTGCGCGACGACCTCGTCAGCGATCTCGTCCGTGGCACGGTCGAGGGGGAGCCCCTCACCGCCGATCAGCTCCTCGCCTACTGCGAGCTGCTCGTGGAGGCAGGCAACGAGACGACGCGCAACGCGATCAGCGGTGGGGTGCTCGCGTTCTGCGAGCACCCGGACGAGTGGGAGAAGCTGCGCGGCCGTCGCGAGCACCTGTCCGACGCGGTCGAGGAGATCCTCCGCTGGGTGAGTCCGATCAGCCACTTCACCCGGGTCGCGACCGAGGACTGCACGATTCGCGGCGTCGACATCGCGGCGGGCGACCAGGTGGCGCTCTACTACGCGTCGGCGAACCGTGACGAGGACGTGTTCGACGAGCCGTTCGCGTTCCGCGTCGATCGGCGCCCGAACCAGCATCTCGCGTTCGGGTTCGGCGAGCACTTCTGCATGGGGGCGCAGCTCGCGCGCCTCGAGCTCGAGATCGTGCTCGCGCTCCTGCTCGATCGGGTGGCGTCGTTCGAGCTCGCCGGACCCGTCGAGCGGCTCAGCTCGATCGTCAACGGCAGCATCAAGCACCTCCCGCTGCGCTATCGAACTGGATAGATGCGGCACTCACGTACGCATTGCGTACGTGAGTGCCGCATCTTCCGAACGGAGACGCGATGGCGACGTACGTCCTGGTGCACGGCGGTGGGCACGGTGGCTGGTGCTACGGAAAGGTCGCGCCACTGCTGCGCGCCGCGGGTCACGACGTGCACGCGCCGACCCTGACCGGCCTGGGCGAGCGGGCGCACCTTCTCGGACCGGCGGTCGACCTCGACATGCACGTGCGCGACGTCGTCGCCGTCCTCCACTACGAGGACCTGCGCGACGTGATCCTGGTCGGCCACAGCTACGGCGGGATGGTGATCACCGGTGTCGCCGACCGAGCCGCCGACCGCGTCGGTCGGCTCGTCTACCTGGACGCCGCGAACCCGAGGAACGGGCAGTCGCTCGTCGACGTCGCCGGTCCGGTCATCGAGGCCGTCCGCCCGATGGGTGAGGTCGTCGACGGGGTCGAGCTGGTGCTGCTCCCCGCGCCGGGCGCGGGCCGGTTCTACGGCGTGACCGACGACGCCGACGTCGCGTGGATGGACGACCGACTCACCGGTCACCCGTGGCGGTGCTTCGAGCAGGAGCTCGAGCTGGCGAACGAGGACGCGCTGCAGGCGATCCCGCAGTACCACGTCGTGTGCACGTCGACGCTCGCCACACGCGACCGCGACCTCATGGACAAGGCGCGCGCCGACGGCCGGCTGTGGGAGATCGACACCGGCCACGACCTCATGATCACCGAGCCGCGCGCGGTCGCGGACGCGCTCCTCGAGATCGCCGGCACGTGATGCGGTCAGACGCGGTCGAGCTCGAGCATGCGGATCGCGTTGCCGCGCAGCACCTTGTAGAGCTGCTCGTCGGTGAGGTTCTCGCGGAACTTCTCGATGAACGGCAACGTGTTCGGCCACGTCGTGTCGGTGTGCGGGTAGTCGGTCTCGAAGCAGACGTTGTCCTCGCCGACCGCGTCGATGTTCCGCAACCCGTGCTCGTCGGACGTGAAGCACCCGAAGATGCGCCCGGCGTAGTACGTCGACGGCGGGTCGGGGATCCGCTCCTTCGCCTTGATCCACGCGTCGTGGTGCTCCCACACGGTGTCGGCACGCTCGAGCGCGTAGGGGATCCAGCCGATCTGGCCCTCGCTGTACGCGAGCTTGAGCTTCGGGAAGCGCACGAGCACACCCGAGTACAGCCAGTCGGCGAGGCTCGCCATCGAGTTGTTGAACTGCAGCACGCCCGCGACGCCGGGCGGCGCGTCAGGCGACGCGATGGGCATCTTCGACGACGACCCGATGTGCATGCACAGCGTGACGCCGAGGTCGTTGCAGCGCGCGAACAGCGGGTCCCACACGCCGGTGTGGATCGACGGCAGGCCGAGATGGGTCGGGATCTCGCTGAAGCAGATCGCGTGACAACCCTTCGCCGCGATGCGCTCGACCTCCTTCGCCGCGAGGTCGGCGTCCCACATCGGGATCAGGCACAGCGGGATGTTGAACCCGTCGCTGTCCCCGCACCACTCGTCGATCATCCAGTCGTTGTACGCCTCGACGCACGCGAGGCCGAGATCCTTGTCGTTGCCCTCGAGGAACGTCTGGCCGCAGAAGCGCGGGAACGTCGGGAACGGCAACGACCCGTCGCACCCTGCGAGCTCGAGGTCCTGCTTGCGCGCCTTCGGGTCGTAGCAACCGGGCCGCATCTCGTCGTACGTCATGGCGATCATGTCCATGACGCTCGAGTCGAACTTCGACACGTCACCACCCGGTGTCGCGTCGAGCGGGATCGCGACGAACCGCTTCTGCACGTAGATGACGCGGTCCTCGTAGACCCAGTAGTCGCCGGGCTGGCCGCCCTCGACCTGCTGCTGGTCGTAGACCGCGCCGGGGCGCAGGCGGAAGTCGCCCCACGTGCCGCGTTCGACCCGTGGTCCCTTCTCGCGGAACCTCTGCGGGAGGTACGTCTGCCAGACGTGCGGGGGCTCCACGACGTGGTCGTCGACGCTGATGATCTTCGGGAGGTCGGCCATGGCGGGATAGCTTACCTGACACCGGCGTCAGGTACGGGGGTCGCGTGGCGCGGGGACGGCATCGCGTCTACCGTGCGCCGGAAACGCCGTACTCGTTCGAGTAGAACATGTCTTCCGCACGTCGCGTGCGTGAGACGGATCCGGGGGGAGACTGAGTGATGGCGACCCATGCATGTCGCGGCGGGGACGGTCGGCGCCCGCGCCTGTCGATGCGTGTCCGCTCGATCGCCGTGGTCGCGGTGGTCGCCGCGGTCGCGGCGTCGTGCTCCAACTCGAGCTCGGGGAAGGCCAAGAGCACGACGACCTCGTCGAGCGGCGGCTCGCCGACGTCGATCAAGTCCGGGAACTTCCCGCAGCTGAACGAGCCGGGCGTCACGCCCACCGAGATCCGGGTCAGCGGGGTCGCCGCGACCACGAACGTTCTCGGCGCGGCGTACGGCTCGTTCTTCGACGGCGTCCAGGCCTACTTCAACATGATCAACTCGCAGGGCGGGATGTACGGGCGGAAGCTCGTCATCGTCGCCCGCCACGACGACCAGATGACCCAGAACCGCCGCGAGGTCGAGGCGATCATCGACCAGGACAACGCCTTCGCGGTGATCCCGGTCGCGACCAACGTGGCGTTCAGCGGCGCGCCGCTGCTCGCGCAGGCCGGCATCCCGACGTTCGGCTGGGGCATCAACGCGGAGTGGACGGGACCGCCGAACCTCTTCGGGTCCGTCGGCGCGCTGTGCAATGGTTCCGGGTGCCCGTCGCCGCTGCTGCCGTACGCGGCGTGGAAGCTCGGCAAGAAGAACCTCGGCGTGCTCGCGTACAACGTGGCGGCATCGGCCGACTGCATGGACGGCATCAAGGCGAGCTTCGAGAAGTACCCCGTCGCCAAGCTGGCGTACACGACCAAGGCGCTGTCGTTCGGCGTGACGGACATGAGCGCGGACGTGAAGCGGATGATCGACGCGCACGTCGACTTCGTGACGACGTGCATGGACAACAACGGCGTGCTCACGCTGGCCCGTGAGATGCGTCAGCAGGGGCTCAACGTCCCCATCTACCTTCCGAACGCGTACGACCACGACTTCATGTCGAAGAACGCCGGCTTCTTCAACGGCTCGATCGTCATCGTGCAGGAGGCGCCGCTCGAGACGAACCCGAAGTTCCCGGCCCTCAACCAGTACCTCGACTGGATGAAGAAGTCGAACTACCAGACGACTGAGTACACGGCGATCGGCTGGGGACTCGCGCAGCTGTTCGTCACCGGGCTGAAGGGCGCCGGACCGACCTTCACGCGCCAGAAGGTCGTCGACTACCTCAACACGCTGACCGACTGGAACGCCGACGGCATGATGCTGCCGGTCGACTGGACCAAGCAGCACACCGACTTGCACTACCCACGCCAGTGCATCGGCTACCTGAAGGTCGAGAACGGCAAGTTCGTCCCGATCTGGAGCACGCCCGGGAAGCCGTTCCTGTGCTGGGACCCGCTGCCGACGAGCATCCCGAGCTCGAAGCCGGTGCCGACGCTGTAGCGACGGTCCGAGTCAGCGCGACGCGTCGAGCGGGCCTGCCGGTGTGATCGCCGGCAGGCCCGCCGTCGCGAGGATGCCGGGCGCCGCCGCACAGACGTACGGGATCGCGTTCACCGGACGGTTCGCGGTGTACGCGGGCGTGAACGACCCGAGCTCGTCGAGCGGGATCGGGAACGCGAGCGTGACGTCGAGCGGCGCGTCGCCGTGGATCTGCACGCGCCACCCCGTCCCGCGGAGATCCCACGCGGGGTCGACGTCGGTCGTGCAGTACCAGTTGACGGTGAACCGCACGACCTCGTCGCCCCGGCTGCGCCCGACCATCGCGGTGCGTTGCGCGCCGACCGTGCCGGCCGGGATCTCACCCGCGGCGATCGTCGTCGCCGCGCGCGTGACCGCGACCTCGCCGTCGGACGCCCAGTCGTCGACGGGCCGGCCGGCCGCGGCGGCCAGGTCGTCGAGCGCGGGGCCGAACTCCGCGAGGAGGGCGGACGCGCGCCGCGGGTCGAACGCCTCCGGAGGCTGACCGAAGCCCATCTGCCGGAACACCATGTGGGGCGAGTCGCGACGGGACAGGTCGGCGAACTCGGCGATCTCGATCGAGTCGACCCGGCGCTGCAACGACAGCAGCGCGAACGGGAGCGCGTCGGTGATGAAGCCGGGACTGCTGCCGGTCGCGTACACGGACGTGTTGCCACACGCGCACGCGTCGAGCACACGCGCACGCGCCGCCTCGCCGAGGCGGTGCCCGCCGGCCAGGAGCTCGCCGCGCGTCGTGACGACGTTCGACCCCGACTCGAGGAGCGCGACGACGTCGTCGAGGACGAAGTGTCGCGGCATGTGGAGCACGCAGTCGGCGTGCAACGCGACGATCGCCGACGGATCGTCGGTCGCCGCCACGCCGACGGGCTCCTCGCCGCACAGCGTCCCCGCGTCGACACCGACCTTCGCAGGGTCGTACACGAGCACGCCGACGAGCTCGAGCGACGGGTGACGGATCACCTCGCGCAGCGCGCGCGTCCCGATGTTGCCCGTCGCCCACTGGACGACGCGGAAGCGGCGTTCCGCCACGTCAGGTCGTCGCGGCGGGCTCGGCGAACGTCTTGCGCTCGAGGAACTCGTCGAGCCCGGCCGCACCCATCTCGCGCCCGATCCCGGACTGCCGGTAGCCGCCGAACGGGGCGTCGGGCCCGTAATACACGCCGCCGTTCACGCTCATCGTCCCCGCGCGGATCCGGCGGGCGACGCCGAGCGCGCGCTCGCGGTCGCCGCTGAGGACGGAGCCGGACAGCCCGTAGATCGAGTTGTTCGCCACGCGCACGGCGTCGTCGTCGCCGTCGTGCGGGAGCACGACGAGCACCGGACCGAACAGCTCCTCCTGCGCGACCGCGGAGTCCTCGCCGGCCCCGACCAGCAGGGTCGGCTCGTAGAAGAAGCCCTTGGGGAGGTGCTCGGGCACCCGCCCACCGGTGACGGCCTTCGCACCCTCGGCGACGGCGCGGTCGACGTAGCCGGCGACCTTCTCCCGCTGCCGCGCGCTGATGAGCGGGCCCATCATGTTCGCGGGGTCGGCGGGGTCGCCGTAGGGGATGCTCTCGAGCGTGGTGCGCGCGACGTCGACGACCTCGTCCAGCTTGTCGCGCGGCACGACGAGCCGCGAGGTGATCGCGCAGCCTTGGCCGGCGTGCGACGTCGCCGCGTACGCGCAGAACAAGCCGGCCATCGCGGGATCACCGTCGTCGAGGAGCACGAACGCGGACTTGCCGCCCAGCTCGAGGAAGACGCGCTTCACCGTCGCGCTGGCGGCGCTCATGATCTGGCGGCCCACCGCGGTGGAGCCGGTGAACGAGATCACGTCGACGTCGGGATCGGTCGTCAGCTCGGCGCCGACCGCGTTGTCCGACGATGCGAGCACGTTCACCACGCCGGGCGGGATGTCGGTCGCGTCCGCCACGAGACGGCCGAGCGCGAGCGTCGCCCACGGCGTGTCGGGTGCGCCCTTCAGCACGACCGTGCAACCTGCGGCGAGCGCGGGGGCGAGCTTCGCGAGCGCGAGCTGGATCGGGTAGTTGTACGCGGTGATCGCGGCGACGACGCCGGCCGCCTCCTTCTCGATCCAACGGTGGTGCCGGCCCGCGAAGGTGTCGCGGTCGCCGAGGTCCTCGACGAACTCGTAGCCCTCGAGCAGGTCGGCGTACCACCCGACGACGTCGATCGGCGCCTCGAGCTGCGGGCCACCCGTGCTCGACACGGGCGCGCCCACCTCCTGGACGAGGATCTCGCGCACGTGCTCGACCTCGTCGCGCAGCGCCTGCTCGAGCTGGCGCAGGCACCGGACCCGGAGCGCGTGATCACGCGACCAGTCGGTGGTGTCGAACGCGCGCCGCGCCGCAGCGATCGCCCGTCGCGCGTCGCCGACCGACGCGTCGGCCGCGGTGCCGAGCACCTCCTCGGTCGCGGGCGCGATCGTCTCGTACGTCGCGCCGTGCTCGGCCCCGACGAGCTCGCCGTCGACGAGCAGACGGTCCTCGTGCCAGATCGTCACGGCATGACCACCCTTGGTCGTGTACGGGGGGACGGTTACGGTAGATGAGAATGCTTCTCTCCGCCAGCGTGTGCCCCGTTTCCAGATGAGCGCGGTTCCGGATGAGCGCGGTTTCCGCATGAGCGCGGCTTGCGACCTCGCCGAGTACCGATCCGAGCTCCACGCCTGGCTCGACGCGCACCACGACGAGCTCGCGCCCCGCTACACGCCGCCCGGCGAGCTCGACGACCACGTCGCGCAGATGCAACGGGTGAAGGCGATCCTCTTCGACGCAGGTTGGATGCGGTACGGCTGGCCCGAGCGCGTCGGTGGTCTCGGCGGGTCCCCGATGATGCGCACCGAGCTCGGCGCCGCGCTCGCGGGTCGTGGGCTCGCGGACCCGGGTCTGTTCTCGCTCATCGAGGTGCTCGCGCCGACGCTGATCGACTTCGCGCCGCCCGACCTCGCGGCGGACGTCGTGCCGCGCCTGCTCTCGGGCGCGGAGCTGTGGTGCCAGGGCTTCTCCGAGCCCGGAACGGGCAGCGACCTCGCGTCGCTGAGCTGCCGGGCGACGCCCCGTGGAGACCCCGCGACCGCGCGGACCTGGGTCGTCAACGGGCAGAAGGTGTGGACCAGCCTCGCCCAGTACTCCGACCGGTGCGTCCTGCTCACCCGTACCGGCACGATTGAGGCCCGCCACCGGGGCATCACCGCGTTCTTCGTCGACATGGACACGCCCGGGATCACGGTGTCGCCGATCGAGATGATCAACGGCGAGCGCGAGTTCGCCGAGGTGTTCTTCGACGACGTCACGGTCCCCGCCGACCGCATGCTGGGCGAGCTGAACGGCGGGTGGGCCGTCGCGATGAGCATCCTGCCGTACGAGCGGTCGTCGTGCTTCTGGCAACGCATCGCGTACCTCTACCGACGGCTGCAGCTCCTCGTCGAGAGCGCGCCGTCCGACGACGACCGGACCGCCGAGATCGTCGGCGACGCGTTCGTCC
This sequence comes from Acidimicrobiia bacterium, assembly GCA_035651955.1. NCBI lineage: Bacteria > Bacillati > Actinomycetota > Acidimicrobiia > Acidimicrobiia bacterium. The sequence goes on along the minus strand of DASRES010000002.1, from coordinate 25,816 downwards.
ACCTGCACGCGCTGCGCGCCCGTTCCCGGGTCACGCAGCACCGCCTCGCAGCAGGCGAGACGCTCGGCGCCGAGACGTCGATCGACAAGGTCCTCGTCGCGACGGGCGAGCAGGTGACGTTCGACGCCGCGCGTCGCCTGCTCCCCGGCGTGATCGAGACCGACGACGGCTCCGTCGGCGAGATGTGGCGCAACGAGTACCTGTACTCGCGCGCGGCGACCATCTACGGGGGCACCGCCGAGGTGCAACGCAACATCATCGCCCGTCGCCTGCTCGACCTCGGGAGCGACGAGTGATGGACGCCGCCGAACGATCGCTCCTTGCGGAGACCGTGCGCGACGCCGTCGACCGTGCGTGCGCGGACGGCAACGCGAGCGTGGACGGCGCGCTCGCGGAGCTCGGCTGGCTGGAGATGCTCGAGGCCGAGCCGCGCGACGCGATCGCGATCGTCTTCGACGTGCTCGGTGCGGCGAACGCGACGGCGACCGCGCTCGACGACGTCGTCGCCTGCGCGCTCGGGGTGCCACCACGCCCCGACCTCGCGGTGCTGCTCCCGCCGTTCGGCTCCTGGAACCGGCCGGTGGACGGGCGCGGGCTGGCGACCGACCGGATCACGACGGCGCGCCGCCTGCTCGTCGCGTGCGAGGCCGGGATCGCCACCGTCGCACCGAGCGCGACGGAGATGACGCCGGTGCACGGCGTCGACCCGTGCGCCGGGCTGCACCTCGTACGCGTCGACGTCGACGGCGCGGACGTCACGCCGCTCGACGACTGCGCGTGGGATGCGGCCGTCGCGCTCGGCCGGCGGGCCGTCGCGCACCAGATCCTCGGCGCGGCGCGGACGATGCTCGGGCTCGCTCGCGCGCACGCGATCGAACGCGTGCAGTTCGGCCGGCCCGTCGCGCGCTTCCAGGCGGTGCGCCACCGGTTGGCCGAGGCGCTCGTGGCGGTCGAGTCCCTCGATGCCGCGCTCGTCGCGGCCGCGGACGAGCCCGGCCCCGAGACGGCCGCGCTCGCGAAGGCGATCGCGGGGCGCACCGCGAGAACCGTCGCCGCGCACTGCCAGCAGGTGCTGGCGGGGATCGGGTTCACGACCGACCACCCGTTCCACCGGTACCTCAAGCGGACGCTCGCGCTCGACGGGCTGCTCGGGTCGTCGGACCGCGTCGTGATCGACGTCGGCCACCGGCTGCTCGCGCAGCGCCACGTCCCCACGCTGATCGAGCTCTGACCGTCGGCCGGGCCGTCAGCTCGTGAGCTCGCGCAGCAGATCCGTGGTGCGGTGTCGCGACGCGCGCCCGTCGTCGCCGACGGGGAACACCGCGGCCCAGATGTCGGTGGCACCCGCGTCGAGGAGCCCTTGCAGCTGCGCACGGACCGCGGCCTCGTCGCCGACGATGACGGCGTCGGCCGGCCCGTCCGCGCCACCGATCTCGAGGATGCGCCGGTAGTTCGGCAACGTCCCGTATCCCGCGAACATCGACGCCGCCACTGCGCGCGCCTCCCCTTCGTCGTCGTGCACCGCGACCGGGAGGCCCGCGACGATCCGCGGCGCCGGCCGTCCTGCGTCCCTCGCCGCCGCGGTGATGCGGGGCGCGACGTGCGTCTCGATGGCGCGCGCGGGCGCCATCCAGAGCACGGTCCCGTCCGCGACCTCGCCCGCGACGCGCAACAGGCGCGGCGCGAGCGCGGACACGAGCACCGGGACCGTGTGCGCGACGCGCGCCATCCGACCGTCGCTGTGGACCGTCCAGTCGTCGCCGTCGAAGTCGATCGCCTCGCCGCGCAACAGCGCGGTGACGATCCGCACGTACTCCTCCGTGCTGCGACCGGGATGGTCGTACGACATCCCGTAGACGCCGCGGACCACCGACTCGTGCGACGGCCCGATCCCGAGCGTGAACCCGGCGCGTCCCATCGCGGACACGACCGACGCAACGCGGTTCGCCTGCAGCAGCGGATGGCAGGTGTACGTCTGCAGGACGGCGGTCCCGAGCTCGATCGACGACGTCGCCCGTCCCGCGCACGCCATCGCGACGAGCGGATCACCCGCGATCGCACTCGCGAACCACAGCGCCCGGAACCCGTCCGCCTCCGCCCGCTCGGCCTGCTCGACGATCCGCTCGAGCGACGAACCGCCGCCGGTCAACCCGATCCGCATGCCAGCCTCCTCGTCCCGGTGCATGATCGTCGCCGCTCGACCACCCCGCCGTTGGGACACTTTCGCGTCGTATGGCCGACAAACCGTCCCAACGCGGCGGCGCTCGGCGGCGATTGCGGCGGCGATTGCGGCGGAAACGACGCTCTCATAGCATGCAAAGCTGGTAATCAGGAGGACCGATGCAGGACGTGCTCGCAGGAATCCGCGTCGTGGAGGTCGCGGCGTGGACGTTCGTGCCGATCTCGGGCTCGGTGCTCGCCGAGTGGGGCGCCGACGTGATCAAGATCGAGCACCCGGCGACCGGCGACCCCCAGCGCGGCCTCGTGTCGTCCGGGCTCGTCCCCGGCGCCGGCGGCGTGAACTTCATGTTCGAGGTGCCCAACCGGGGAAAGCGGTCGGTCGGCCTCGACCTGTCGACCGACGGCGGACGCGAGCTCCTGTACCGGCTGTGCGAGACCGCCGACGTCTTCGTGACGAGCTACCTGCCCAGCGTCCGCAAGCGGCTCCGCATCGACGTCGACGACATCCGGGCCCGCAACCCGAACATCGTCTACGTCCGCGGGTCGGGCCAGGGCCCGCGTGGTGACGAGGCCGACCGGGGCGGGTTCGACGGCGCGTCGTACTGGGCGCGCGCGGGCCTCGCGATGGCGTTCAAGAGCCCCGCGTCGGAGTGGCCCGGCGACCAACGTCCCGCGTTCGGCGACGTGCTCGGCGGTCTCACCATCGCGGGCGGCATCGCGGCCGCGCTGGTCCGTCGCGAGCGGACGGGCACGCCGTCGGTCGTGGACGTCTCGTTGCTCGCGATGGGGTTGTGGAACCTCGGCCCCGACGTGACGTCCGCGAAGCTCTACGAGGGTGTGGAGCTCCCGTCGTTCGACCGCGACTCGATCCCCAACCCGCTCGTCGGCACGTACCCGACGAAGGACGGGCGCTTCATCGCGCTGATGCTGCTGCAGGCCGACCGCTTCTGGCCCGACCTGTGCGCGCACCTGGACCGCCCCGACCTCGTCGACGACCCGCGCTTCAAGGATGCCGCCGCGCGCTACGAGAACCGGCGCGAGTGCATCCAGCTGCTGCGCGAGATCTTCCGTACGCGGACGTACGCCGAGTGGTGCGAGCGCTTCCGCGACCTCGAAGGTGTGTGGGCACCGCTGCAGACGCCGCTCGAGGTCCACGACGACCCCCAGGCGATCGCGAACGGCTACCTCGAGCGCATCACGACGGCGAGCGGCGCCGAGTTCGCGCTGCCTGCGAATCCCGTGCAGTTCGACGAGACGCCGGCGTCCGTGCGCGGCGCACCCGAGCACGGCGAGCACACCGACGAGGTGCTGCTGGAGCTGGGCCTCACCTACGACGAGATCCTGGAGCACAAGGTGTCAGGAGCCGTGCTGTGAGCGACGCCTCGGGCGACTTCGACGCGATCGACTTCTTCACCGACCAGTCGGTCGTCGCCGACCCGTATCCCTACTTCGAGCATCTCCGCACCAGGTGCCCGGTGCAGCGCGAGTCGCACCACGACGTCGTGATGGTGACGGGGTACGACGAGGCGATCGCCGTCTACCACGACACCGACGTGTTCTCGTCGTGCAACGCGGTGACGGGACCCTTCCCGGGCTTCCCGGTCCCGCTCGAGGGTGACGACGTGAGCGCGCTCATCGAGGCGCACCGCGACGCGCTGCCCTTCAACGACCAGATCACGACGATGGACCCGCCGAAGCACACGGCGCACCGCGCGCTGCTGATGCGCCTGATCACGCCGAAGCGGCTGAAGGAGAACGAGGCGTTCATGTGGCGGCTCGCCGACCGCCAGATCGACGAGTTCCTCGCGCGCGGCGAGTGCGAGCTCATCAGCGAGTTCGGCCAGCCGTTCGCGATGCTCGTCGTCGCCGACCTGCTCGGTGTGCCCGAGGCCGACCACGGCGCGTTCCGCGAGCGGCTCGCCGCCAAGCACCCCGGCAACGTCATCGGCCGGAGCGGCCACGAGCAGGGCATGGTCCACAACCCGCTCGAGTTCCTCTATGACCGGTTCACGACCTACATCGAGGAGCGCCGGCGCGAGCCGCGCGACGACGTCATGACCGGGCTCGCGACCGCGACGTTCCCGGACGGGTCGATGCCCGAGGTGATCGACGTCGTGCGCATCGCGACGAACCTCTTCGCGGCCGGTCAGGAGACGACGGTTCGGCTGTTCGGCACCGCGCTGCAGCTCGTCGCCGAGCGTCCCGACCTGCAGCAGCTGCTGCGCGACGAGCGCGACCGCATCCCGAACTTCGTCGAGGAGTGCCTGCGCTACGAGAGCCCGGTGAAGGGCGACTTCCGGCTGTCACGGGTCCCGACGAACGTCGGCGGGGTCGACCTGCCTGCGGGCACGACGGTCATGGTGCTGAACGGCGCCGCGAACCGTGACCCGCGCCGCTACGAGCGGCCGGACGACTTCGACGTCGATCGGGCGAACGCGCGGACGCACCTGTCGTTCGGGCACGGCATCCACACGTGCCCGGGCGCGCCGCTCGCGCGCGCGGAGGCACGCGTGGGGCTGGAGCGGCTCCTCGACCGGATGGCCGACATCCGCATCTCCGAGCGCGCGCACGGTCCCGCCGGCGCACGGCACTACGACTACGTGCCGACATTCGTGCTGCGCGGCGTGACGGAGCTCCACCTGGAGTTCACGCCGGCGGGCTGAGCTTCCCGGTCAACGCCTGCATCGCGGCGTACTCACGCTCGATCGCGGCGCGCGCGATCTCGGCGCGCCCGGCGGTCAGCAACCGCTTCGTCGCCGCGACCGCGGCCGGGTCGTGGGCCGCGATCGCGGCCGCGGCCTGCTGCGTCGCGTCGCCGAGGTCGTCGTCGGGCACGACGCGCCAGGCGAATCCCATCGCGAGCGCGCCGGGCGCGTCGATCCACTCGCTCGACAGCATCGCCCACACGGCATCGCTCCCGCGCGCCCGCGCGGGGAGCAGCGCGGAGCTGCCCGCCTCGGGGACGATGCCGAGCGACGTGAACGGCAGGCGCAGGCGGGCGGACTCCGCCATCAGCACCAGGTCGCAGTACAGCAGCACGGTCGCGCCGAACCCGACCGCGAGCCCGTTCACCGCCGCGAGGATCGGCTTCGAGCACGCCTCGAGCGCGCCGAGCAGCGCGGGGAACTCGATCGCGGCGAGCTCGCGCTCGCGTTCCGACGCGGTCCCGTCGACGAGCGACCGGTCCGCACCCGCCGAGAACGCGCGCCCGTGGCCCGTGAGCACGACGGCCCGGACGCCGTCGTCACCCGCGATACGCTCGACCCGCTCGCGCAACGAGACGTAGTCGTCGGCCGTGAACGCGTTCAGCCGTTCGGGCCGGTCGAACGTCAGCCACGTGACGCGGTCGCGCAGCTCCTCGCGGATCACGCGTCCCTCAACGGCCGAGGAAGCGGTCGACGTTGGCCCGGAGGTCGTCGGTGTCGAACGACTGCGTCTCCGACGCCATGGCGAAGTCGATCGTCGCGAGCACGGCGCGTTCGAGGTGCAGGTTGAGGACGCGCTTGGTCGCCTCGACGGCCTGCCGCGGCAGCCCGGCGATCTTGTGCGCGGCCGCGAGCGCGGCGGGCAGCACCTCGCCGTCGGGACACACGTGGTTGGCGAGCCCGATCTCGGCCGCGCGCGTCGCGGTGATCCGCTCGCCCGTGAACGCGTACTCCTTGGCGATCAGCAGGCTCGTGTGCAGCGGCCACGTGAGCGGTCCGCCGTCGGCGGCGACGAGCCCGACCGTCACGTGCGGATCGGACAGGTACGCGGACTCCGCCATGTAGACGACGTCCGACAGCGCGATCACGCTGCACCCGAGCCCGACCGCGGGCCCGTTCACCGCGGCGACGACGGGCACCCGGCACCGGATCATCTCGAGCACGAGCTCGCGACCCTCGGCGATCGTGCGTTCGCGCAGCGCGCGGTCCTTCGCCATCCGGTCGAGGAGGTCGAAGTCGCCACCGGCCGAGAACGCGCGCCCTTCGCCGGTGATGACTGCCGCGCGCGCGTCGACGTCCGCGCTGAGTTGCGGCCACACGCGCGCGAGCGCGAGGTGCACGTCGTCGTTGACCGCGTTGAGCTGGTCCGGACGCGACAGCGTGACGACGCGGACCGGGCCGTCGGCCTCGACGCGCACGACGTCGGGAAGGTCGTAGTCCACCGTTGCTCCTCGTTGTCACGTCGTCGGCAGGCCGAGGATGCGCGTCGCGACGATGTTCTTCTGGATCTGGGACGTGCCGCCCATCACGCTCTGCGCGCGGCTGTAGAGGTACGTCTTCAGCGCGACGTCCTCACCGTCGAGCGCGGCCCGCGCGCCCGACACGTCGAGCGCCGCGGCGCCGACGGTCTGCTCGACCCACGTCATGAGCAGCTTGTCGACCGAGCCGCCGGGGCCGTGCTCGACCCCGTCGAGACGCTCGGACAGCCGCCGGCAGACGTGGAGGCGGAGCATCTCGGCCTGCACGTACGCCCACGCGACCGCCGCGCGTTGGTCGTCGCGGTACGCACCTGGGTCCGCCCGCACCGTGTGCTCGAGCTCCTTCACGGTCTTCGCGTACCGCGCGACGTATCCGAGCTCGCCCGGCTCGCGCTCGTGGCTGACGATCGTCATCGCGACGCGCCAGCCCTCTCCGGGCCCGCCGATCATGTTCGCGGCCGGGACGCGCGCGCCGTCGAACAGGACCTGCCCGAACTCCTTCGTGATCCCGTTGATCATCCGCAACGGCCGCTGCTCGACGCCGGGCTGCCGCATCGGCAGCGCGAACGCGGTGATGCCCTTGTGCTTCGGCACGTCGGGATCCGTGCGCGCGAGGAGGAAGCACCAGTCGGCGACGTCGGAGTAGCTCGTCCAGATCTTGTGCCCGTGGACCACGTACTCGTCGCCTTCGCGCGTGGCAGTCGTGCGCAGCGACGCGAGGTCCGAGCCGGCGTCGGGCTCGCTGAAGCCCTGGCACCACCGGTCGCGCCCGCTGATGAGCCCGGGCAGGAACCGATCCTTGATCTCGTCGCTGCCGTGCGTGCCGATCCCCTGCACCAGGTACCCGAGGCTCGGGCGGGGCGGCGCGCCCGCCGCGGCGAGCTCCTCGTCGAGGATGACCTCGTAGACGGTCGGCAGGTCGTGGCCGCCGTAGCGCGTCGGCCAGCTCAGGCCGAAGAACCCCGCGTCGTAGAGCGCGGTGTGCCACTCGGCCTGGCGGGCCCAGTACTCGTCGTCGGTGGACGACGCGGGCAGCCCGGGGTTGTTGTCGACGAGCCACGCGCGCAGACGCGCGCGGAACTCGGCCTCCTCGGGCGAGTCACGGAAGTCCATCGCCGACCTCGAGTTGATGGTCGATTCCGCTGCGCCGTCCCGCCTCCGGCAACGGCTCCGCTCCATCTCCTACCGCGAGACGGTCTCGCTGCAGCGCGCGCAGGTGCTCGCCGTCGTCGCCGAACCACCGCGACGACAGCAGCGCGCGGCGCAGGTAGACGTGCACGATGCACTCCCACGTGTTCCCGATGCCGCCGTGGACCTGCACCGCGGTCTCGCACACGGTCCGTGCGGCGCGTGCACAGTAGGTCTTCGCGACGCGTCCGGCCGCGAGCGCCTCGCTGGGCGGGAGGTCGTCGACGGCCCACGACGCGTGCAGCGCGACGCTCAGCGATCCCTCCATCAGGCAGCGCGCCTCGGCCAACAGGTGCTGCACGGCTTGGAACGACCCGACGGGGACGCCGTATTGGCGCCGTTCCTTCGCGTACTCGACGGTCACGTCCAGGACGCCGCGCATGATCCCGACGAGATCCGCGGCAGTGAGCGCGAGGCCGAGCGCGGTCCACGACGCGACGTCGTCGCCCGTGATCGCGCGCGACTGACCGGACACGTCGACGACGGGCGCGCCGACCAGGATCGCCTGCACCGCGCGGGTGAGATCCGCGCCGTCGCGCTCGATCTCGCGCTCGAGACGAATGCGTCCGAGACGGTGCGCGTCGCCGTCGCGCACGAGCACGAGCGCGACGTCGGCATCGCCGGCATCGGGCGCGTACACCGGCGCGCTCGTCTCGTGACGGTCGGCGACCGCGACGCTGACCAGGTCGGGTGCGAAGCCGACGACCGCGCGGGACGCGCTGCCCGCACCGGCGCGGCGCGCGAGGTCCGCCGCGAGAAGCGGGCCCGCGAACGCGACGTCCGCGACCGCGGCGCCGAGCGCGTCGGCGACGATGCCCGCCTCCACCCCGCCCGCCACCGGCGACCCGTCACCGGCGTCGTCGCGCAGCTCCAGCCACCCCGCGTCGTGCACCGCGGCGGCCAACCGCTTGACGCGCGTGGCGTCGTCCAGGTCGGCGACGTTCGCGGGCCCCAGCCCGCGGGCGAGCTGCCGCGCCGCGCGCCGCAGCTCCGCCTGCTCGGGGCTGTCCCGGGTATCCAACTACCGGCCCTCGCTCGCGCGCGCCAGCAGGCCGCGCGCGATCACGATCCGCTGGATCTCGTTCGTGCCCTCGCCGATCATCATCAGCGGCGCGTCGCGGTAGTAGCGCTCGACCGGCAGCTCCGTCGTGTACCCGACGCCGCCGTGGATGCGCATCGCCTCGGTCGCGACCTCGAACGCGGTCTCGCTCGCGAAGAGCTTCGCCATCCCGGCCTCGACGTCGCAGCGCTCCCCCGCCTGCCTGCGCTCGGCCGCCGAGATCGTCAGCAGGCGCGACGCCTCGAGCCGGGTCGCCATGTCGGCGAGCTTCATCTGGATCGCCTGGTGCTGCGCGATCGGCTTGCCCATCGTCTCGCGCTGTTGCGCGTAGGCGAGCGCGGCGTCGAACGCGGCCCGTGCGACCCCCACGGCCCGGGCCGCGATGTTGATGCGGCCGATCTCGAGCACGCTCAGGATCTGGGGCAGGCCGCGGCCGGGCGCGCCGATCAGCGCGTCGGCCGGGAGCCGGTGGTCCGCGTAGCTCATCTCGACGGTCTCGATGCCGCGGTAGCCGAGCTTGCCGACGTTCTTCGACACCGAGAGGCCACCGAAGCGGGGCCCGGGCTCCTTCTCGACCGCGAAGGCGGAGACACCTTCGTCCGTGCGCGCCGCGAGCGCGACGATGCCCGCGCGCTCGCCGTTGGTGACCCAGGCCTTCGTGCCGTTGACGACCCACTCGTCGCCGTCGCGGACAGCGCGACACGAGATGTTGCGCGTGTCGGTGCCGGCGTCGGGCTCGGACAGCGAGAGCGCGCCACGCCGCTCCCCCGTCGCCATCTGCGGCAGCCAGCGCTGCTTCTGCTCGTCGGTCCCGAAGTTCGCGATCAACGTCGCGCACATCGTGTGGGTGTTGATGACGCCCGACAGCGACATCCACCCGTACGACAGCTCCTCGATCACCCCGATGTACGTGAGGAGGTCGAGCCCGAGACCGCCGTAGGTCTCCGGGATCGTGATCCCGAACAGTCCGAGGTCCTTCATCGTGGCGACGATCTCGGCCGGGTACTCGTCGCGCTGCTCCATCGCGGTCGCGACGGGCGTCACGTCGCGCGCGACGAACGTGCGCACCGTCTCGATCATCTCCCGGCGGATGTCCGGGTCGGTGGACGTGGTCATGTCGAAAGGATCGAGACGCCTGCGGTGCCGGGTGCGCCGTAGAGCTGGGTGTAGCCGACGGACGGGTTGCCGGGCACCTGCCGGTCGCCGGCCTGACCGCGCAGCTGCAGCACGACCTCGTGCACCTGGCGCAGCCCGGACGCACCGATCGGCTCGCCGTTCGCGGTGAGCCCGCCGTCGGTGTTGACCGGCAGACGGCCGTCGATCTCGAGCTCACCGCGCGCGACCAGCGCCTCCTGCTCGCCGTCCGCGCAGAAGCCGTTCTCGGCCAGATGGATCACCTCCGCGCCGGCGTCGGTGTCCTGCAACTGGATGACGTCGACGTCGTCCGGACCGATCCCTGCGGTCTCGAACGCGGCGCGGGACGCGTCGACGGTCGGGCCGGGTGTCTCCTCGATCGGCAACCACGGGCTGTGCACCTCGAACGCGCCGAGCCGCCGCGTGCGCACGGTCGTCGCGCGCAGGTAGATCGGCGTGTCGGTGTAGCGGTGCGCCTGATCGGCCCGGCACAGCACGACCGCCGCGGCACCCTCGTCCGGGCTGCAGAACATGTACTGCGTCAACGGCCAGTTGAGGACCGGCGACGCGAGGATCTCCTCCTCGCTCAACGCCTTGCGCCGGAACGCGTTCGGATTGCGCGCCCCGTTGCGGTAGTTCTTCGCCGCCACCCTCGCAAGCGTCTCACGCGAGATCCCGTGGTCGTGCATGTACTTGTTGATCTTCATCCCGAAGAACTTCGTCGTCAGGAAGTGGCCGAGCTCCCCGTACCACGACGGGCACGCGTACAGCCGCGGATCCGCGCTGAACGCGCCCGGCAGGTGCTTGTCCATCCCGACCGCGACACCGAGGTCGTACTCGCCGAGCCGGATCGTGTTCGCCGCGAGCGTGAGCGCGCTCGCCGCGGTCGCGCAGCCGTTGTAGACGTCGGTGAACGGGATGCCGGTCAGGCCCAGGAGCGCGACGACGGCGTCCGGGTTGTCCACCTCGTAGCTCCCGCCGAACGCGAACTGCACGTCGCGCCACTCGACGCCGGCGTCCGCGAGCGCGCGGCGGATCGCGACGGCACCCATGTCGATGCCCGTCACGCCGGGGAACCGACCGAACGGGTGCAGCCCGACCCCGATGATCGCGACGTCGTTCGCCATCTCAGGCTCCCCCTCCGCTCGCCGCATCACCGACGGGCGCGAACGCGAACGTCACGACCTCGTTGCCCTCGTCGTCGGTGCGGAACGGCACGATCGCGAGCTCCATCTCCATCCCGTCACGCAACACGGCGGGGTCCGCCTCGGTCAGGCGGCTCTCGACCTTCACCTCGCCCGGCAGCTCGACGTACCCGATCCCGTACGGCACGAACGCGTCACCCGTCGGCCCGCTGTACGGCGGCGACGGCGGCGGGAAGCTCTGCGTCGTCCACGCCCACAACCGACCGCGCCGGGGCAGCAGGTGCTCCTCCATGTCGGTGAACGCGCACCGCGGGCACGACTCCTGCACCGGGAACGTCACGATCCCGCACGACGTGCACCGGCTCCCGATGAGTTGCGGGTCGTCGCTCGGCCACGTGAACAGTGCGTCCGCGACGGGAACGCGGGCCATCATTCTCCCTTCGCCGCGAGCACCCGCGCGCGCAGCTCGTCCTTCACGACCTTGCCGGTCGCGTTCAGTGGCAGGGCGTCGACGAACTCGACACGGCGCGGCGCCTTGTAGTTCGCCATGTTGGCGCGCGACCAGTGGATGATCTCGGCGGCGTCCGCGGGAGCGCCCGGCTCCGGTACGACGAACGCCATGCCGACCTCGCCCAACCGCTCGTCGGGCACGCCGATCACGGCCACCTGCGAGATGCTCGGATGGCGCAACAGGAGGTTCTCGATCTCGGCCGGGTAGGCGTTGAACCCGCCGACGATGAACATGTCCTTGATGCGACCCACGATGCGCAGGTACCCCTCCGCGTCGAACGTGCCGAGATCGCCGGTGTGCAGCCACCCGTCCGCGTCGATCGCCGCCGCGGTCGCCTCGGGGTCGTCGAGGTAGCCGCGCATCACGGTCTCGCCGCGCACCACGACCTCGCCCGGCTCGTCGACGCCCGCGTCCGCGCCTGACTGCGTCACGGTGCGCACCTCGAAGCCGGGCCACGGCACCCCGACCGTCGTGGCGATGTGCTCGAAGTCGTCGTCCGGTCTGCTCCCCGTCACCGTGCCCGCCTCGGTCAGCCCGTAGCCGGTGAGGATCCGCTCGAACGGGAGCTCCTCGCGCACCCGCCTGATGAGCTCGACGGGGATGTCGGCCGCGCCCGTCACGGCCAGCCGGAGGCTCGAGATGTCACGGCGCGCGCGGTCGGGTGCGTCGAGCAGCGACTGGTAGAGGGTCGGCGCCCCGGGTAGCACGGTGATGCGCTCGCGCTCGACGATCTCCAGCACGATGCCGGCGTCGAACACCGCGAGCGGGTAGATGGTCGCGCCGCGCATGAGCGACGCGAGGCAGCCCGCCTTGTACCCGAAGATGTGAAAGAACGGGTTGACGATCAGGTAGCGGTCGCCGGTTCGCAGGCCGGCCCAGTCGCACCAGTCGAGGTACGCGCGCAGCGCCTGTGCGTGGGCCATGACGACACCCTTGGGGTTGCCCGTCGTCCCCGACGTGAACACGACGTCGCTCGGGTCGTCCGGTCCGATCGACGCGACGCGCGCGTCGACGTCGCGCTCGCCGACCGCGGTGCCGCGCGCGACGAACTCGTCCCACGAGACGGACGTGCCGTCCGCCTCGCCCGCGAGGAGCACCACGTGGTCGAGCGCGGGCAGGTCGACGCCCGCTTCGCGCAGGAGCGCGGGATAGTCGGTGTCGAGGAACCCGCGCACGGTGAACAGCACGCGCGCGCCGCTGCGCCCGAGCACGTAGCCCGCCTCGGCGCCGCGGAAGCGCGTGTTCACCGGGACGAGGACGCCGCCCGCGGTCGTCACCGCGAGCGCGGCCACGATCCACTCGAGCGAGTTCGGGGCCCACACCGCGACGCGCTCGCCTGGTCCGATGCCGCATGCCACGAGCGCGCGGGCGGCGGCGGACACCATCGAGGAGAGCTCGGCGAACCCGACCCGGCGGTCGCCGTCGACGACCGCTTCCGTGTCGCCGAAGCGGCGCCCTGCGTCCCGGACCATCGCGGGGATCGTGGGCCACGTGACCTCGCTGCGGTGCACGCGCGCGGACGCTACCTGGAAAGCGGCCTTCCGGCAACCGCGAACGACGTTCTCGGCCTCAGCGGGGGACGTCGCCGGCCAGCGTGACGCGGTGCATCCGGCGGGTGAAGCCGTCGTAGTCGTTCACCGGGTTGTGCATCGCGCACCGGTTGTCCCACAGCGCGAGCGATCCCACATCCCAGTGGAACCGGCAGGTGTGCTCGGGCCGCACGGAGTGCTCGAAGAGGTAGCGGAGCAGCGGGCGGCTCTCCTCCTCGGTCATGTCGGTGAAGCGGGCCGTGTGCGCGACGTTCACGTACAGCGCCTTCCGACCCGTCTCCGGGTGGGTCCGCACCACGGGGTGCTCGGCGACGAACTCCTTCTCCTCGTCGAACCCGCTGTCGCCGATGCGGTCCTCGCGGGTCTTCGACACGTCGGCGAGCGCGGAGCTGTTCACGGCGCGCAGGCTGTCGAGCACGCGGCGGAGGCCCGGCGACAGCGCCTCGTACGCCGCGTACATGTTGGCGAAGAGTGTGTCGCCACCGTACGGAGGGACCTCCCGGGCGACGAGCAGCGTCGCCATCGGCGGCCGCTCGAGGTACACGGTGTCGCTGTGCCAGATGCCGCCGAAGTTCACCGTCTCGTGCGGGAGCTTCGTGACCGCGATGATCTCCGGGTAGCCGTCGATCCCCTTCACGAACGGGTACTCGACCGGCTCGCCGATCCGGCGGGCGAACGCGAGGAGCTCCTCCGGTCCGAGGACCTGGTCACGGAAGAAGACGACGAGATGCTCCAGCCAGGCCCGCCGGATCTCGGCGACCGTCTCGTCCGCGAGGTCGGCCGCGAGGTCGACACCGCCGATCTCGGCTCCCAGCGCGCCCGCGATCGGTGCCACCGAGATGGTGCGGTACGCGCTCGGCCCGGCCGTCGTCTGGATCGTCATGTTCCCGAGAGTCTGGCCGTTCGGGCGCCGGGGTGTCGACGTGACGGTCCGGTCGGCGACAGGCGGAAAAGCGGCTAGCATAGAGCGAGAACATGGTTCTCACCGCGTACGCCGCACCCGCGCCCGGGGACACGCCGATGCCGCCCGACCACGACTACCACGCGCTGCGCGTCGTCGACGTCGTCGACGAGACGGCCGACACGCGGTCGTTCGTGCTCGACATCCCGCCCGAGCTCGCGGAGACGTTCGCGTACGCGGCCGGGCAGTTCTGCACCTTCCGGGCGACGATCGACGGCGAGGCGGTCGTGCGCAGCTACTCGATGTCGAGCTCGCCCGACACCGACGACCGCTTCGTCACGACGGTGAAGCGCGTCCCCGGCGGCCGGATGTCGAACTGGATGAACGACACGCTGTCGCCGGGCGACGAGATCGACGTCATGCGCCCGACCGGCCTGTTCGTGCTGCGCGCGACGGACGCGCCGATCGTCGCGTTCGCGGGCGGCAGCGGGATCACGCCCGTCATCTCGATCGTGAAGAGCGCCCTCGCGACGACCACGCGCTCGATCCGGCTCGTGTACGCCAACCGCGACGCGGACTCCGTGATCTTCGCCCGCGAGCTCGAGCGGTTGCGCGCGACGTCGGACGGCCGGCTCGAGGTCCACCACCACCACGACGCCGAGCGCGGGTTCCTCGACGCGCCGGCGTGCGCGGCGTTCGCCGGCGAGCTCGCGCACGCGGACTTCTACATCTGCGGTCCGGCCGCGTACATGGACGTCGTGCAGGCCGGCCTGGCGACGCTCGGCGTCGACGACCACCAGGTGTTCGTCGAGCGGTTCGTCGCGCCGGACGAGCTCGCGACCGCCGCCGACCAGGCGACGACGACCGCCACCGAGTCGGTGGTGATCAAGCTGAACGGGAAGCGCACGACGGTCGCCTACCACGCGGGCGACACGATCCTGGAGACCGCGCGTCGTGGCGGTCTCACCCCGCCGTTCTCGTGCGAGCAGGGCAACTGCGCGACGTGCATGGCCCACCTCGACGAGGGGTCTGTGCGCATGCGTGTGAACAACGCGCTCACGCCGGAGGAGGTCGCGGACGGCTGGGTCCTCACGTGCCAGTCGCTCCCGCAGAGCACCGAGGCGGTCGTCGACTACGACGCGTGAGCCGGCAACCGGGTTCTCGCCACGGGAGACCGGCTTTGCCGCGCGCCCACCGATCGTCCATACTCGCCGCCCTCGCGAACCGCGGACGAGGAGAGAGACATGGGCCGCGTCGCCGTCGTCACCGGGGCCGCCTCGGGCATGGGACTCGCCGTCGGGCGCCACCTCGCGGGCGCCGGTCACCGCGTCGCGCTGCTCGACCTCGACGGCGACGGTGTCCAGCGCGCCGCGGACGACCTCGGCGCGACGGGCGCGCAGGCGGTCGGCGCGCAGGTCGACGTCACCGACCGCGCCGCCGTCGACGACGCGCTCCGCAAGGTGCGGGCCGAGCTCGGCCCGGTCGAGATCGTCGTGACGAGCGCGGGCTTCGACGAGTTCCGCCCGTTCACCGACATCACCGTCGAGGCATGGGAGCGGATGCTCGCGGTCAACCTCACGGGGACCTTCCACTGCATCCAGCTCGCGGTCCCCGACATGCTGGCGGCGCAGTGGGGACGGATCGTCACGATCTCGTCGTCGAGCGCGCAATCCGGTACGACACGCATGGCGCACTACGTCGCGTCGAAGGGCGGCGTCATCGGGCTCACGAAAGCGCTCGCGCTCGAGCTCGCGCCCCACGGCATCACCGTCAACACGATCCCGCCCGGCTTCATCGACACGCCGATGGCCCGGCGCGCGGAGCAGCGCGGCGACCTGCCCAGCATCGACGCGGTCGCGGCGCGCACACCCGTCCGCCGGGCCGGCACGCCCGACGACATCGCGGCCGCGTGCGCGTTCCTGTGCTCGGAACAGGCCGGGTACATCACCGGGCAGGCACTGAACGTGAACGGCGGCTGGTACCTGTGACCCCCAGCGGTCGGCAACGCATCCCGCCTCTGCCGCGCGAGCGCTGGGACGACGACGTCCGCGCCGCGTTCGAGGCCGGCTTCGGGAAGCAGGTGACGGACCGGTTCTTCACCGACGGTCCCGACGCACAGCGCGCGCCGAACGCACTGACGACGCTCATGCACCACCCCCGTCTCGCTCGCAGGTTCCTCGCGTACAACGGCGTCCTGCTGTTCGATCCCGCGCTCGAGCCGCGCCTGCGCGAGCTCGCGGTGTTGCGCGTCGCGTGGCGGACGCGCTCGCGCTACGAGTGGGTGCAGCACGTCCGCATGGCGGAACGGGTCGGCATCACCGCCGACGAGATCGACGCGATCGCGCGTGGCGCGCAGGACGACGGGTGGAGCGCGATCGAGCGGGACGTCCTGACCGCGACCGACGAGCTGATCGACGGCTACCGGATCGCGGACGACACCTGGACGCGGCTCGCCGAGCACCTGGACGAGCGGCGCCTCGTCGAGCTCGTGTACGTCGTCGGCACGTACACGTGCCTGGCCATGGTCTTCAACAGCCTCGGCCTCGAGCTCGACCCGGAGCTGGCGTCCGTCCCCGCGCCCACCCTCCCGGACCCCTAGCGGACGAGCCGGAAACCGGCTTCTCGTACGTCGAGATCCGTGTTATCGTCCCGTGTCGACACGAGCGGAGGACACCCGCATGCCGCACTTCACCAAGCCGGACGAGGGCAGCTGGACTGCGCACTACCCCGAGCTCGGGACCGCGCCGGTGTCGTACGCCGACTCGACGTCGCCCGAGTTCTACGAGCTCGAGCGCGACGCGATCTTCGGCCGCACGTGGCTGAACGTCGGGCGCGTCGAGCAGCTGACCCGGAAGGGCAGCTACTTCACGAAGGAGCTCGACGCGGCGCGCACGTCCGTGGTCGTCGTGCGGGGCATGGACGACGAGATCCGCGCGTTCCACAACATCTGCCGTCACCGCGGCAACAAGCTCGTGTGGCAGGACTACCCGCGCGAGGAGACGAGCGGGTTCTGCCGCCAGTTCACGTGCAAGTACCACGGTTGGCGCTACGCGCTCGACGGCCAGTGCACGTTCGTGCAACAGGAGCAGGAGTTCTTCGACCTCGACAAGGCCGACTACTCGCTCGCGTCGGTGCAGTGCGAGGTGTGGGAGGGATGGATCTTCGTCAACCTCGACGACGCGAACACCACGCCGCTGCGCGAGTACCTCGGTGAGCTCGGCAAGGGTCTCGAGGGGTACCCGTTCCACGAGCTGACGCAGGTGCACAAGTACCGCGCCGAGATCGGCGCGAACTGGAAGCTCTTCATCGACGCCTTCACCGAGTTCTACCACGCACCCGTGCTGCACGCGAAACAGGCCGTGTCCGACGAGTCGTCGAAGCTGCAGGAGTACGGATACGAGGCGCTCGCGTACGGCATCGACGGACCGCACGGCATGGTGTCGTCGTGGGGCGGCATGTCGCCACCGAAGGACCTCGACATGGTGAAGCCGATCGAGCGCGTGTTGCGCAGCGGTCTGTTCGGCCCGTGGGACGCGCCCGACATCGGCCTCGACGAGCTACCTCCCGGCCTGAACCCCGCGCGGCACAAGGCGTGGGGCATGGACTCGTTCCTGTTCTTCCCGAACTTCATGCTCCTGATCTGGAAGCCGAACTGGGTGCTCACGTACCACTACTGGCCGACGTCGTACAACACGCACATCTTCGAGGGGACGTGCTACTTCGCGCCGCCGAAGAGCGCGCGCGAGCGGATCGCGCAGGAGCTCGCCGTCGTCACGTTCAAGGAGTACGCGCTGCAGGACGGCAACACGCTCGAGGCGACGCAGTCGATGCTCGAGGCGCGCACGCCGGTGAAGACGTTCCCGCTCAACGACCAGGAGGTCCTGCTCCGCCTCCTGCACCACACCGCGCGCGAGTACGTCGAGGACTACCAGCGGCAGGTGAAGACGCCATGACGTTCCCCGAGCAGTTCGCGTCGCTCGAGCCGTTCGCGGGCTGGGCGCTGCCGACCGAGCGCGAGCGCTACGACAAGCGGATCGCGAGCACGATGGCGGAGCTGCAGGCGTTCTACGACGCAGCGTTCCCGTGCTTCGAGGAGGCCCTCTCCTACCTCGACCAGTTCGCGCTCGACGCGATGCCGGAGGAGGCGTACCGGCTGATGTGGCTGTACTGCGCGCTCGTCACGGTGTCGTTCCCCGTCGAGGTGTGGCGCCAGCCCCGCGTGCCCGACAGCGGAGCGTCGAGCTTCGACGAGGTCGCGGCCCCCGCGATCTGACCCCACCCCGCCTCCGTTCTGTGAAGCGTCATCCACACGTCGTGTGTCTGAGGCTTCACAGAAGCGCTGGTGGTCAGGACGTGAGGACGGGGAGGCGCTCCCAGCCCCGCACGGTCGACGTGCGCGCCTGCACCGCGTTGACGCGGTCGACCTCCCACGTCGGGAACCGCTGCAGGACCTCGTCGAGCGCGACGCGCCCCTCCATGCGGGCGAGCGCGGCACCCAGGCAGAAGTGGATGCCGTAGCCGAACGCGAGGTGGTGGTCGATCGTGCGGTGGATGTCGAAGCGGTCGCCGTCCGGGAACTTGCGGTCGTCGCGGTTGCCCGACGCCGTCAGCAGGAGCATCACGCTCCCGGCCGGGACGGTCCGGCCGTGGTGCTCGACGTCCTTCGTCACGAAGCGGGCCTGGACCGGTGAGGGCGACTCGTAGCGCAGGATCTCCTCGATCGCGTTCGGCACGAGGCTGCGGTCATCGACCAGCTCGCGTCGCTGCTCCGGGTGGTCGGCGAGCACCTTGCCCGTCCAGCCGATGAGGCGGGTCGTCGTCTCGTTGCCCGCGCCGGCGAGGAGGTTCACGTAGTTGAGGACCTCGTCGCGGGTCAGCCGCTTCTTCTGCCCGTCGACGTCGTCGTACTCGGCTTGGAGGAGCTGTGTCATGAGATCGTCGGACGGGTGCTTCGCGCGCCAGTCGATGTACTCGGCGAACACGTTGCCCTGATCGAATCCGCTGCCGTACTGCGCCTCGAAGTCGGGCATCTCGCCTTCGGTCAGCCGCAGACCGTCGTCGATGCGGTCGCGGATGGCCTCCTGGTCGGTCTCGGGGATGCCGAGCAGCATGCCGATGGTCCGCATCGGCATCTGCGCGCCGAGGTCGCGGATGAAGTCGAACCCGCCCGCACCGACGAGTGGATCGAGTGCGCGCGCGCAGAACTCGCGGATCTTCGGCTCGAGCTCCGCGACGCGCCGTGGCGTGAACACGCGCGACAGCAGCCCGCGATGGAGGTCGTGGGTGGGCGGGTCCTCGAAGATGATCGAGCCGGGAGGGATCTCCATGCTGCTCTTGATGAGCTCGAGGACGGTGCCGCGCGCGGAGCTGTAGGTGCGCCAGTCGAGCGACGCCCGCTCGACGTCCTCGAAGCGGCTGAGCGCGAAGAAGCCGTAGCGGTCGTTGTGGTACAGCGGCTGCTCGTCGCGCAGGCGCTTCCAGATCGGGTACGGGTTCGAGTCGATCTCGAAGTCGTACGGGTCGTAGTAGACGTCCGGCTCCGTCGCGGTCATCGCCGTCTCCTCGCTCGCCGCCCGTGCGGAAGTGACATTATCGCTCGGCAAGAGTAGGGTTCTCGCGGTACCGACCGGGAGGCCGCGGGATGCGCGTCGGCGTCATGATCGGCCCCGAACGGGGACGCTACGCCACCAAGGTGGAGCGGTTGCGCGCCGACGGTCGGTGGGCCGAGGAGGCCGGCTTCGCGTCGGTGTGGATCCCCCAGATCCCCGACGACTTCGACGCCCTCACGGCCGTCACGCTCGTCGGCGAGCAGACGAGCCGCATCGAGATCGGCACCGCGGTCGTCCCGATCCAGCCCCGCCACCCCATCGCGCTCGCGCAGCAGGCGCTTGCGACGCAAGCCGTGTGCGGCGGTCGCCTCTCGCTGGGGCTGGGCGTCTCGCACCACTGGGTCGTCGAGGACATGCTCGGCCTCCCGTACGACAAGCCCGTCGCGACGATGCGCGACTACCTCGACGTGCTGGACGCCGCGCTGGCCGGGCCGGGCACGGTCGACGTCGAGAACGATCACTTCCGGGTCCACAACCCGCTCGACATCACCGACGTCACGCCCACACCCGTGCTGCTCGCCGCGCTCGGTCCCGTGATGCTGCGCCTCGCGGGCGAGCGTACCGACGGCACGATCCTGTGGATGGCGGACGAGAAGGCGATCGCGTCACACGTCGTCCCGACGATCACGCGCGCGGCCGACGCCGCGGGCCGATCGGCGCCGCGGGTCGTCGCGGGCATCCCGGTCTGCCTGTGCGGCGACGACGAGGTCGAGGCCGCGATCGCGCGGACCAACCGGATCCTCGCCGAGGCCGAGGTGTCACCGAACTACCAGCGGCTGCTCGAGCACGGGGACGCGCGCGAGGTCGGCGACATCCTCGCGGCGGGGAGCGAGTCGACCATCGAGAAGCGGTTCCGGGCGTTCGCCGACGCCGGTGTGACCGACCTGTCCCTGCGCATCGTGCCGATCGGCCGCGGTCGCGACGAGCTGATCGCGTCGATGCAGCGCACGCGCGCGTTCCTCGCGTCGTTCGACGGCTCCCTCTGACATGACGGACGACGACGCCCTGCAACGCGCGTATGCCGCCCGGCGCGCCGTGCTCGGCGACGAGTACGTCGACCGGGTGACGGATGTCGAGGGAGCCGCGGCCGAGTTCCAGGACTACATCACGTCGATGGCGTGGGGCGTCTGGGCGCGGGGCGGGCCGCTCAGCACGCGCGACCGCAGCTTGCTCGTGATGGCGATGACCGCCGCGCTCGGACGGATGGAGGAGTTCCGGATCCACGTCGCCGCGTCGACGCGCGCGGGCGTGACCGACGCCGAGGTCGACGAGCTGCTGTTCCAGATCGCGGCGTACTGCGGCGGCCCGGCGGGCGTCTCGGCACGACGGGCGGTCACCGCGGTGCGCGCACAACGGGGGTGAGCGCGCGGGTGGACGGGACGGTCGGCTGCGTCGGTCTCGGCAACATGGGCCGCGCGCTCGCCGCGAACCTCGTCGCGTCCGAGCACGCCGTCGTCGCGTACGACGCCGCCGGCGCGGAGCGCGCACCCGAAGGGGTGACGTTCGTGGACGGCGTCGCCGCCGTCGCGCGCGGCGCGGACGTCGTGGTGCTCAGCCTGCCGGACGGCGCCGCGTCCGAGCAGGTGGCGCGCGCGATCGTCGCGACGGGCGGCCGTCGCACCACCGACGTCGTCGACACGTCGACGATCGGGGTGCGCGCCGCCGAGCGCGTGAGCGCGCTGCTCGCCGACGACGGCGTCGCGTACGTCGACGCGCCGGTGTCGGGCGGCGTCGCCGGCGCACGAGCACGCACGCTGACCGTGATGTACGCGGGCTGCGACGACGCGTGCGCGCGTGTCGAGCCGGTCCTCGCGGGCCTGAGCGACCGGCGACGCCGCGTCGGCGACCGGCCCGGGTTGGCCCAGGCGATGAAGCTCGCCAACAACTTCCTGTCCGCGACGGCGCTCGCCGCGACGAGCGAGGCAGTCGCGTTCGGCACGTCGGTCGGCCTCGACATGGCGACGATGCTCGACGTGCTGAACGATGCGAGCGGGCGGAGCGCGGCGACCGAGGACAAGTTCCCGAACCACGTCCTGACCGGTCGCTACGCGTCGGGCTTCACGAGCACGCTGATGGCGAAGGATCTCGCGCTCTATCTCGGCGCGGTCGCGGAGCGCGCCGGGCCGTCGTCGCTCGGCACGGCGACCGCGTCGGTGTGGGAGCAGTTCGCCGCGGCGGAGCCGGGCGCCGACTTCACGCGCATCTACCCGTTCGTCTCCCGGGAGTCGTGACGGTGGACCACGACCCGCCGCTGACCGGCATCCGGGTGCTGGAGCTCGGCAGCTTCGTCGCCGGCCCCTTCGCCGGCCAGCTGCTCGCCGACATGGGCGCCGAGGTGATCAAGGTCGAGACGCCCGGCGAGGGCGACCCGATGCGGCGGTGGGGTGTGCTGCTCGACGGCCGCAGCATCTGGTGGTCGACGCTCGCGCGCAACAAGCGGCTCGTCGCGCTCGACCTGCGCGACGACGACGCCCGCGCGCTCGTCCGCCGCCTCGCGCTGACGTGCGACGTCGTGCTCGAGAACTTCGCTCCCGGCCGCCTCGAGCAGTGGGGGCTCGGCTACGACGACCTGAGCGCCGAGAACCCCCGTCTCGTGATGACGCGCGTCTCCGGGTTCGGCCAGACCGGTCCGCGCGCCGGCGAGCGGGGCTTCGGCAGCATCGGCGAGGCGATGGGCGGGCTGCGCGAGCTCACCGGGTCACCCGACCGTCCGCCGGCACGCGCCGCCGTCTCGCTCGGGGACCAGATCGCGGGCCTGTTCGCGGCGTTCGGAACGGTCGTGGCGCTGCGGGCGGCGGAGCGTGACGGCGTCGGCCAGCTCGTCGACGTCGCGCTGTACGAAGCGGTGTTCGCGTTGATGGAGTCGCTCGTCGCCGACTACGAGCTGACCGGCGCGGTGCGCACGCGCACCGGCGGGACCCTGCCGGGAGTCGCGCCGTCGAACGCGTATCCGACCGGCGACGGCCGCAGCGTGATGATCGCCGCGAACGCCGACGCGATCTTCACGCGGCTGGCGGAGGCGATGGGACAGCCCGAGCTCGCGACCGATCCGCGCTACGCGACCCACGTCGCGCGCGGTGAGCGGATGGACGAGCTCGACGACATCGTCGCCTCGTGGACCCGCACGCTCGACTTCGAGACGATCGACGCGACGTTGGAGCGCGCGGCCGTGCCGCACGGGCTCATCTACCGTGCGCCCGACATGCTCGAGGACCCGCAATACCTCGCGCGCGAGACGATCCGGCGCGTGCACGACGCCGTGCTCGACCGCGACGTCGCGATGGCGGACGTCGTGCCACGCCTGTCGCGGACCCCGGGCCGCATCCGGTGGGCCGGGGCGGACGTCGGCGCGCACACCGCGGAGGTCCTCGCCGAGCTTCTGGGAAGCGAAGCGGCCACCATGCGGCCGTCACGCTTCACAGAACGGAACGGGGGTGAGCGACCGACGTGACGGACTGGAAGCGGCGACCGGTCCCGTCGGAGCTCGCGCAGCGCTATCGCGACGCGGGATGGTGGGACGACACGACGCTCGGGACGATGGTCGAGCGCGGCCTCGACACGATGGGCGGGTGCGCGTTCCGGGTCCGCTCCGACGTGCACCCGTGGACCGGGACCTTCGCGGACGTCGACCGGGCCGCACGGTCGCTCGCCGCGACCTTGCAGGCGCGCGGCGTCGGGCCCGGCGACGTCGTCGTGTTCCAGCTCCCGAACTGGGTCGAGGCCGGCATCACGTTCTGGGCCGCCGCGTACCTCGGCGCGATCGTCGTCCCGGTCGTGCACTTCTACGGCGCGAAGGAGGTCGAGTACATCCTGCGCGCCACCGCGCCCGACGTCGTCGTCACCGCGGACCGGTTCGGTCACGTCGACCATCTCGCGATCTACGACGAGCTCCTCGCGCGCGACGGCGCTCCGCTGTGGCTCGTCGCGGGCGACGCCGTCACGCGCGACCTGCCGGCCCGCGCGACCGCGTTCACGACTGCGCTCGACGCCGACCCCGTACGCGCGCCGTCCGCCGTCGACCCCGACGCACCCGCGATCGTCGCGTTCACCTCGGGGACGACGCGCGACCCGAAGGGCGTCGTCCACACGCACCGCACGATCGCGTGCGAGACCCGCCAGCTCGACTGGATGTTCCCCAAGGGCGGACCGCCGCAGATCACCGGCGCGCCGGTGGGTCACTTCATCGGCATGGTGAACGCGTTCCTGGTGCCCCTGCTGCGCGACCGGCCCGTCAACCTCGTCGACGTGTGGGACCCGGGCGAGATCCTCCGGATGATGAAGGAGGAGGGCCTCGGCGTGAGCGGCGGCGCGACGTACTTCCTCACGAGCCTCCTCGATCATCCCGACTTCACGGACGAGCACCTCGCGCTCATGCCGTTCGCCGGCCTCGGCGGCTCACCGGTTCCCGTCGCGGTCATGGAGCGCCTGAAGCGACTCGGGATCGACGCGTTCCGCTCGTACGGCAGCACCGAGCACCCGTCGATCACGGGTTGCCTGCTCGCGGAGCCCGAGACGAAGCGCCTCACGACCGACGGTCGGGCGCTCCCGGGCGTGGAGGTCCGGCTCGAGGACGACGGCGAGATCGTCAGCCGCGGGCCCGATTGCTGCGTCGGCTACACCGACGCTGCGCTGACCGCGCAGATGTTCGACGACGACGGCTGGTACCGGACCGGCGACGTCGGTGTCCTCGACGACGACGGGTACCTCACGATCACCGACCGCGTGTCCGACGTCATCATCCGCGGCGGCGAGAACATCAGCGCGCAGGAGATCGAGGAGCTCATGATGGGACTCGACGCGATCGCGGAGATCGCGGTCGTCGCGGCGCCCGACGCCCGGCTCGGCGAGCACGCCGCTGCGGTGTTCCGGCTCCACGACGGGATGCGCGCGCCGACGCTCGACGAGGTGCGCGCGCACCTCGCGGCGGCCGGGCTGGCCCGGCAGAAGTGGCCCGAGGAGCTGCACGCGGTGCGCGACTTCCCGCGCACGCCGTCGGGCAAGGTCCAGAAGTTCCGCGTCCGCGCGCTGCTGCGCGAGGGCAGGCTGTAGGCCCTCTCCGACGGCGCGGCCCGGCGCCGCGTCGCGGCATGTTCGTCACGAGGTGCGCGCCGCGCGCGTCAGCGTCTCCAGGCTCTCGACCACCGTCTCGAGCGGCGTGCCCGTCGGGTACACCGCAACCGCGCCCGCGGCTTCGAGACGGGCCACGTCGCGCTGTGGGATCGTGCCGCCGACGACGAGCAGCACGTCGTCCGCCCCGGCGTCGCGCAGCGCAGCCGCGGTCTTCTCGGTCAGCGCGACGTGCGCGCCGCTGAGGATGCTCAACCCGACGACCTGCACGTCCTCCTGGACCGCGATGGCCGCGATGGCCGTCGGCCGTTGACGGATGCCGAGGTAGATCACCTCGAACCCCGCGTCCCGCAGCGCGCGCGCGACGAGCTTGGCGCCCCGGTCGTGACCGTCGAGGCCGGGCTTGGCGACGAGCACGCGAACCGGCATCAGAACACCGTCGGCTGCTGGAACTCGCCCCACTCGTCCTTGAGGACGTCGACCATCTCCCCCACCGTGCAGTACGCCTTCGCGCACTCGACGAGATGCGGCATCAGGTTGTCGTCGTCGCGCGCGGCGGCCTTCGCCAGCGCGCCGAGGCACGCGCGCACGTCGGCGGCCGAGCGTGTGCGCTTCACCGCCGCGAGCCGTTCGAGCTGGCGGGCCCGGCCGGTCTCGTCGAGCTCGTAGCCCTCGACCTCCGGCGGCGCCTCGTCGGTCGGGAAGAGGTTCACGCCGACGACCGGTCGCTCGCCGCTCGTCACGGCCTGCTGCACCCGGGACGCCTCGTCCGCGACGAGACCTTGCAGGTATCCGCTCTCGACGGCGTCGACCATCCCGCCGCGCCGCTCGAGGTCGTCCATGATCTCGACGACGCGGGCCTCCATCGCGTCGGTCAGCGCCTCGACGAAGTAGGAGCCGCCGAGCGGATCGGCGACGCGCGCCACGCCGGTCTCGTAGGCGAGGACCTGCTGCGTCCGCAGCGCGAGCGTCGCGGAGTCCTCGCTCGGGAGCGCGAACGGCTCGTCCCACGCGGCGGTGAACATCGACTGCACACCGCCCAGCACGGCGGCCATCGCCTCGTAGGCCACCCGCACCAGGTTGTTCTGCGCCTGCGGGGCATACAGCGATGCACCACCGCACACGCAACCGAAGCGGAACATCGACGCCTTGTCCGTCGTCGCGCCGTAGCGTTCGCGCACGATCGTCGCCCAAAGCCGCCGTCCCGCACGGTATTTCGCGATCTCTTCGAAGAAGTCGCCGTGGGTGTAGAAGAAGAACGAGATCTGCGGGGCGAACTGGTCGATC